>CANHCG010000261.1 GCA_947459055.1 Cytophagaceae bacterium
TCATCTGCATTTACAAGAGAATATCAGCCTGGAAACGGTAGCCAATCTGGCCAATATGAATGCCACGGCATTTTGTAGATATATAAAAACTAAGACCAATAAAACGTTTATCGGATTGCTCAATGACATTCGCATAGCCTATGCGTGTCGCTTACTGCTAGATAGCCCGCGTACTATTTCTGAAATTTGTTACGATTGCGGTTTTAATAACCTCACGCATTTTAACTTTATTTTTAAAAAAATAACAGGAAAAAATCCGACTAATTATCGAAAATCAAAAGGAGATCTAATGAATAATTTGTAGAACAAAATATTCATTAGACCTTTCTCTCTTTCGATAACAACTGTTAGATATTATGAATTTTAGGCAATCACCACCGCTTTTCCGCTTTCCACATCCTGTTCCACCACCTTGTATTTCACGTTTTCCTTGGTGCTTCCGTCCATGTATTGCACGGTTACACGCTGGTTCCGATCGGCAATTTTAATGGCTTGACGGGGAGCGACGCGCTCAACGGACCGTTGGGACGGATCATGATAACCCGGATCCTCGGATTCCGAAGAACCACCCGCGAGTCCACCCACTAGAGAAGAAATCGCCTCGTCTTTGCTTAATTGCAATTTCGGGGCTTTCTCTTTCGGTGCTTTGGCAGCTGATTGATTCGTCGACTGAACCTCTGGAATTTCAGCCTTAATCACAAAACTAATCGTGTCGATGTTCACTCGCGCGACAAAACGTTGGAATAAATTCACAGATTCGAATTTGTAGATCAACAATGGATCTTTCTGCTCAAATACCGCATTTTGTACCGATTGTTTTAAATCATCCATCTCGCGCAAATGCTCCTTCCATTCCTGGTCGATCAACGAAAGCGTAATGAATTTCTCCATTTCAGTCAGCACTTCTTTCCCATTCGAATCGATGGTTTTTTGGGCATCTACGACCACACCGGTCACCATGCTACCATTCGTAATCGGCACTTGAATACCTGAATAGCCTTGGCGCTGTGCCTCTTGGGCCACCTGAATAACTTGTTGGGCAATGCCCTCATTCTTATTTTTATAATGTTGCTCCGCCGCCAAAAACAATTGTTCCGTTTTCACTTGTGGCTGCATCCGCTGGAATTCTTCCGCACTAAACGGAGGTTCCATACCTAATAACTCGATCACTTTTAATTCCAACTCCTCGTAACTCAAATAATTCGTCGTAATGTCTTGGCATACATCGAACAAAATATTGATGATATCCAACGATAAACGCTCACCGAATAGGGCATTTTGCCGACGTTTGTAAATCGCATTCCGTTGGTAATTCATAACGTCATCATACTCCAACAAGCGTTTACGAATCCCAAAGTTATTCTCTTCCACCTTTTTCTGTGCACGTTCAATCGACGAGGTAATCATCGAATGCTGAATCACTTCGCCCTCTTCCATACCCAAGCGATCCATCACCTTCGCAATCCGATCTGAACCAAATAAACGCATCAAATTATCCTCGAGCGAAACAAAGAATTGGGATGACCCGACGTCCCCTTGTCGGCCCGCCCGACCCCTCAACTGACGGTCCACCCGGCGCGATTCATGTCGCTCCGTACCGATAATCGCCAAACCACCCGCCGCTTTCGATTCAGGACTCAATTTAATATCCGTTCCACGACCCGCCATATTTGTCGCTATCGTCACCTTGCCAGACTGTCCCGCTTCGGCAACAATCTCCGCCTCACGGGCATGTTGTTTCGCATTCAAGACATTATGCTGGATTTTGCGAATGTTCAATAAACGACTCAATAATTCCGAATTCTCTACTGACGTCGTACCCACCAAAACTGGACGGCCTTGATTCACTAATTCCTGAATTTCCTCAGCGACCGCATTGTATTTTTCACGGACTGTACGGTAGACTTTGTCTTCGTGGTCTTTTCGTTGGATTGATTTATTGGTCGGAATCGATACGACATCCAATTTGTAAATCGTCCAAAATTCCCCTGCTTCCGTTTCTGCCGTTCCCGTCATACCCCCTAATTTGTGGTACATCCGGAAATAATTTTGCAAGGTAATTGTCGCATAGGTTTGCGAAGCATCCTCCACGTTTACGCCTTCTTTCGCCTCGATCGCTTGGTGTAAGCCATCGGAATAGCGCCGACCTTCCATCACACGACCCGTTTGCTCATCCACAATCTTCACTTTTCCTTCCACCAAAATGTATTCGGTGTCTTTCTCGAAGAGGGCATAGGCCTTTAATAATTGGTTGACCGTATGAATGCGGGACGCTTTTTCATTGTATTCCCGAATCAAAGTTTCTTTTTGTGTCAATCGCTCGCCATCCGCCAAGCTCGCGTTTTTCTCGATCTTATTTAGGTCAATCGACAAATCCGGCAAGATAAAGAAATTCGGATCTTCCGTATTTCCACTCATGAATTCTAAGCCCTTTTCGGTGAGCTCAACTTGGTTATTTTTCTCCTCAATCGTAAACAAAAGCGGTTCATCCGCTTGGGGCATTAATTTTTGATTTTCCGCCAAATAAATCCCTTCGGTGTCATTCAGTAATTGCTTATTTCCGCTTTCAGAGAGGAATTTGATCAAAGGCTTGGACTTCGGTAATCCACGGTAGGCGCGGAACAAAGCTAATCCACCTTCTTTTTTATTATTGGCCGCGATTTGTTTTTTCGCATCAACTAGGAGGTTTTGAACGATTTGTTTTTGTGCTTCAACTAATTTTTGAACACGAGGTTGGAATGCCTCGAATTCCTGCTCATCGCCCTTTGGAATCGGCCCAGAAATAATCAATGGCGTTCTAGCGTCATCGATTAATACCGAATCGACTTCATCCACCATGGCAAAATGATGGGGTCTTTGAACTTGATCCTCAAGACTCCTTGCCATGTTATCCCGTAAATAATCGAAGCCAAATTCATTGTTTGTTCCGTAGGTGATATCGGCCATGTAGGCAGCCCGACGAGCTTCCGTGTTTGGCTCGTGCTTGTCGATACAATCCACTTTTAAACCATGAAATTCGAACAAAGGTGCGTTCCATTCAGAGTCACGTTTAGCCAAATAATCATTCACAGTCACTATATGTACTCCACGACCGGCTAAGGCATTTAAATAGGTTGGAAGCGTAGAAACCAAGGTTTTCCCTTCCCCAGTACCCATTTCAGAAATTTTCCCTTGATGTAAAACGATACCTCCGATCAGCTGTACATCGTAATGAATCATCTCCCACGTAATCAGATTACCAGCCGCGTTCCATTGGTTCAACCAAATCGCTTTATCACCCTCAATCTTCACATTGGATTTTTTGGCAGCTAAAGCCTTATCCTCAAAGGTCGCAGTAACGATCAATTGTTTGTTTTCGGTAAACCGACGTGCGGTTTCTTTCACAACTGCAAAGGCTTCTGGGAGGATTTGAAGGAGAACGATTTCCAATTGCTTGTTGCGATCTTCCTCTAATTTATCGATTGCTTGGAAATAGCCATCCTTTTCATCGATATCCTCGGTGGCTTGGCTTTTCTCTTGCAACGATTTGATTTCTGCGTCGATCGAGGCTAAAAAGTCTTGAATTCGCGTTTTGAAATCGGTGGATTTAGCACGCAATTCATCGTCGGACAGATGGCTTAATAAGGCATAGGCGGCTTTAATCTGCTCGACGAGCGGCATGATCGCTTTGATGTCACGGTCAGATTTAGTGCCAAATATTTTTGTAACGGATTTGCTTAGTATCGAAAACATTGTTCTACATGTGCCCCGTTAGGGGTGGTGAA
>CANHCG010000262.1 GCA_947459055.1 Cytophagaceae bacterium
AATGATTTTGGTTTATATCAAATGGCCGGTAATGTGAATGAGTGGGTAATGGATTTATATCGTCCACTTTCGTTTCAAGATTTCAATGATTTGAATCCGGCTCGTCGGAACGATAAGTTAGATAAAGCAACACGCTACGATAGTAAGAATAATAATTCCTTGATTGACAACAAAGTTCGGGTATACAAGGGTGGTTCTTGGGCAGATGTGGCTTATTGGTTAGCACCGGGTACGCGTCGGTTCTTGGATGAGGATTCGGCTACGGCGACAATCGGTTTCCGTTGCGCCATGATTTCAGCCGGACTGAATAAATAAAAAGACCTTTATTTTAAGGCCGCTAGTGCGAGGAAAGAGATTTCTGAAGCGCCGGCGGCTTTTATTTTTTCGGCGGCCGCTAGGAAAGTAGCGCCTGTTGTCAATGTGTCATCCACGAGAAGCACATGTTTTCCAATGATGGATTTTGAGTCCACTACTTCAAAAACATTTGATAGCGTTTCATAGCGGGAGATACGGTTTTGTCCCACGAGCGATTGGCTTTGAGTTCTTCGACGTAAAACATTGTCATTCCATGGGATTTGTGTCTTTTCACTGATGCCTTGGGCGATGCAGGCCGCTTGGTTGTATCCACGTTCTTGTCGTTTTTTAGAAAAAAGGGGGATGGGAATGATCAGATCATAGGAAATGATTCGGATGTTGGTTTTTAGATGGGCTCCGCACCAGGATCCGACGAATCGACCTAAATCTTGTTGGCCCTTGTATTTAATTTGATGCATGAGGTGTTGGACTTTAGAACCGGGGCTAAATAAAAAGAAGGCGTGGACGTCGGCAAAGGGGAATAAGCCATCGAACTTGGCACTGAGCCAATTAGGCCGATTTAGGAATAAACCGGGTTTTGGCAATTCGATTCGGCAGGCGGTGCATAGGAAATTTTCGGATTCCAATAGCGGCAAATCGCAAGCACCACAGCGTTTTGGATAAAGTAATTGTAAAATGCGGTTAAACATCGATAAAAAACTTTTGTATTTAATTAAGTTTCAGTAATTTTGCACCCCTAAATAAGTACCTAAACGAAAATCTAAAAAATTGTTGTCCAGGTACTTGATAATTTCAAAGAGTATAAAAAAAACATTTCATAATTAACCTTTTAAAATGGCACGCGATTTAAAATTTACTAGAAACATCGGTATTGCTGCGCACATTGATGCAGGTAAAACCACCACGACGGAGCGTATTCTGTATTATGCAGGGGTGAGTCACAAAATTGGTGAGGTACATGATGGTGCGGCAACCATGGACTGGATGGAGCAGGAGCAAGAGCGTGGAATCACGATCACTTCGGCTGCGACGACTGTGGGTTGGAAATACCGCGATCAAGATTACCACATTAACATCATTGATACGCCGGGTCACGTAGACTTTACGGTGGAGGTAAATCGTTCATTACGTGTATTGGATGGTCTAGTATTTTTATTCTCGGCGGTTGACGGCGTGGAACCACAGTCAGAAACAAACTGGCGTTTGGCGAATAACTACAATGTAGCTCGTATTGGTTTCGTGAACAAAATGGACCGTTCGGGTGCTGATTTCTTGAACGTGTGTAAGCAGGTGAAGGAAATGTTAGGTAGTTACGCGGTGCCATTGCAATTGCCGATCGGTGCGGAAGAGCATTTCGAAGGGGTAGTTGACTTGGTTAATTTCCGTGGAATTAAGTGGAATGAGGCGGATAAGGGTATGACGTTTACGGAGGTACCTATTCCAGATGATATGTTAGAAGAAGCAACTGAATACCGTGAGAAATTATTGGAAGCAGTTGCTGAATTTGATGAGACCTTGATGGAGAAATATTTCGAAGATCCAGCGTCTATCACCGAAGATGAAATTTTAGCGGCATTACGTGCGGCGACTATTTCAATGAAAATCGTTCCGATGTTATGTGGATCATCTTTCAAAAACAAGGGTGTTCAAACGATGTTGGATTACGTAATGGCAATCTTGCCATCACCGATGGACAAAGAAGGGGTAAAAGGAATTCACCCAGATACGGGTGCTGAAATTTTACGTAAGCCAAGTGAGACTGAGCCATTTGCGGCTTTGGCATTTAAAATTGCAACGGATCCTTATGTAGGTCGTTTATGTTTCATTCGTGCCTATTCAGGTGGTTTGGATTCAGGATCGTATGTATTGAATAACCGTTCAGGAAATAAAGAGCGTATTTCACGTATCTTCCAAATGCACGCGAACAAGCAAAATGCGATTGATCGTTTAGGTGCTGGAGATATTGGTGCGGTAGTAGGTTTCAAAGACATCAAAACGGGAGATACCCTTTCAGATGAGAAACACCCAATCGTATTAGAAGCGATGGATTTTCCAGAGCCAGTTATCGGATACGCGATCGAGCCTAAGAAAACGGCTGATGCGGATAACTTCTCAAAAGCAATCACGAAATTGATCGAAGAGGATCCAACCTTACAAGTAGAATCAAATGAGGAAACAGGTCAAACCATCATCAAAGGGATGGGAGAGCTTCACTTAGAGATCATTATCGACCGTATGCGTCGTGAGTTTAAAGTAGAAGTAAACCAAGGTGCTCCTCAAGTAGCTTACAAAGAGTCTTTAACGAAGACAACAGAACACCGCGAAGTTTACAAGAAACAATCCGGTGGACGTGGTAAGTTTGCTGATATCGTATTTGAAATCGGGCCAAGAGAAGATGATAAGCCAGGTTTAGAATTCGTAAATAATATCGTGGGTGGTGTGATTCCACGTGAATTTATCCCAGCGGTTCAAAAAGGTTTCGAAGAAGCAATGAAAACAGGTGCTTTGGCTGGATACCCAATGGATTCAATGAAAGTTCGTTTATTCCACGGTTCATACCATGATGTCGATTCAGATTCATTGTCATTTGAATTAGCCGCTCGTATGGGTTACAAAGATGCAGCTAAACAAGCGGGTGCCAAATTAATGGAACCGATTATGGCGGTAGACGTAGTGACTCCAGATGAATATACAGGTCCTATTACAGGTGACTTGAACCGTCGTCGGGGTATCATGAAAGGCATGGATTCTCGCCAAGGTGCGGTTATCTTGAAAGCTGATGTGCCTCTTTCTGAATTATTCGGTTATGTAACGGATTTACGTACAATGTCTTCTGGACGTGCAACGGCATCCTTAACCTTTTCTCATTACGAATTTGTTCCACAAAACCTTGCGGAAGAAGTTGTGAAGAAAGCAAAAGGTTTATAATATTCATTAAAGAATAATCAAAAGCCCGGGCCTCATCGCCCGGGCTTTTTTTATACCTCACTTTCCCGTCGGAAAAGAGACTTATTCTACCCAATAATCATATGGATTAAGACCATAGAATTATGGCTCCATTAGACTAATAATCCCTGTGCCGCTACCATTTTCGCATAGGCTCCCTCCGATTGTATCAGTTCCCGATGTGTACCTGATTGAACCACCTGGCCACGTTGAAGCACAATGATGTGATCAGCTTGAATAATTGTACTCAGCCGATGCGCGATGACCACTAAAGTTTTGCCCATTTGCCGAAATCGTTCAAGGGTAATTAATATGCTTTGCTCCGAAGCAGAATCAAGAGAGGAGGTCGCCTCATCCAATAATAAAATTTCAGGCTCCCGATACAAGGCTCTCGCCAAAGCAATGCGTTGCTTCTGACCCCCTGACAGCATCGCACCATTTTCCCCCAAAGGCGTATCATATCCACTCGGGATTTTCTCGATAAATTCAGCGATGCC
>CANHCG010000263.1 GCA_947459055.1 Cytophagaceae bacterium
TAAGGTCGGGTTCGATATCCACGATTTGTCGGAAAATCTGCTGCGTATTTGTTTCTGTTAAAATATAGACGTTGCTCGAAGAGGCTTGTAGACGATCGGCGCGTAATTTAATCTGTTGTTCAGATTCTTCGCCGGTCACATATAAGACTTTGGGACCTTGGAGCGATAGGGCCACTTGAAGTAAAAGGGTCGATTTTCCGATCCCCGGTTCCCCGCCGATAAGCACAAGGCTTCCGGGTACGATACCTCCGCCGAGAACGCGATTGAATTCCGGATCCGCGGAACTGATTTTGGGCGTATTTTCGAAGGTGACTTCGGCTAATAACTTAGGTTTTGGGCTTGTGCGATGGCTGCCTTTTTCTTTCCAAACCTCGGCCGGATGTGCGTTGGTTTCAATCAATTCTTCGACGAAGGTGTTCCATTCGCCACAAGAAGGACATTTGCCTAACCATTTTGGGCTAGAATGACCACAAGATTGACAGAAAAAAGAGGTTTTTGCTTTCGCCACGACACAGGAATTTAAGCTTCAAATTTACGCTTTGATTTGGTTTTTTCTTTTTTTTCGGCTGAAAAAGGATAATTTTACATGAAAATGGAAACCATGAAACGAATTTACATTTTTCTCTTTGCTTTGTTGGTCTTAGGATCTCAAGCGCAAGCCCAATTTCTAATGCCGGCCAAAAAAGTAACCGGTAGTTTTTTTCGCCTCGGAATCAAGGGCGGGGTGAACATGACCAGCATTAAAACGGATGGGATTTTTCAATACAACAATACCAATTATTCGAATTTAATCAAGGAAAGTTTAGATACCAAACAGAGTTATGTGGGGGGGATTTATGCCCGTTTAGGCCGAAAATTGTTTATTGAACCTGAATTATTGGTATCTGCCAAAGGAGGTTCGATCAATCTAGTGAATGTAATCACAAACCAAAATGTTGTTAATGTATCCTACACGAATTTAGATGTACCGATTTTGTTGGGTTATAAAATCGGTTTTTTCCATGTGATGGCGGGCCCGGTCGCATCTTATACGTTGTCTTCGGATAGTAATATGGAGGCACTGATTACTCAAATCAATAATAAATTAGGGGGGAATATTGGCGAAATCGCTTCAAGAGCCTCATTTTCCTATCAGGCAGGTGCGGGAATAGATTTATTAGGATTAACGTTGGATGTACGTTATGAGGGGAATTTAACTCAATTAGCCAATACCATTCCGATACCGGCGGGGATCAATTTTTCGCCAAAATTGAATTTATGGCAAGCCACTTTAGGAATAAAAATTTTATAGTTAGCGCATAGGCTTTTTTACATATGAAGGAACAAATCGCATCGATTCAAGCAGAGGTAGAACAATTTCAAATCGGAAATGAATCGGAATTAGAACAATTTAGAATTCAATTTGTCGGTCGAAAAGGACGTTTAGCGTCTTTATTTGACCAATTAAAAGATGTACCTGCCGAACAAAGACGTGAAGTCGGGCAAGCTTTGAATGGACTTAAAAATCTAGCAGAAGCTAAATTTGAAGAAGCCCAAGCGCAATTTGCTGCTTCGGGTTCAAAAGTGGAAATCCCTCATGACCTCACTTTATTGGATCCGATCTCCCAGGGGAGTTTGCATCCTTTGACCTTAGTGCGGGCTCGTATTTTGGAAATTTTTAATCGGATGGGTTTTTCGGTATCTGATGGTCCGGAGATTGAAACGGATTTTTACAATTTTACCGCACTTAATTTTCCAGCGAATCACCCAGCTCGTGAGATGCAGGATACGTTTTTCATTGAAAAAGGAGCAGGTGAAATACAAGACGATGTGTTATTGCGAACCCATACGTCCAATGTGCAGATTCGCTTGATGCAGCATCAAAAACCACCGATTCGTTCCGTTATGCCGGGACGTGTTTATCGAAATGAAGCGATTTCGGCACGCGCGCATTGCTTGTTTCACCAGGTGGAGGGATTGTATGTGGATCAACAAGTAAGTTTCAAAGATTTAAAAGACACGCTGTATCATTTTGCCAAAGAAATGTTTGGGAAGGATACGAAAGTACGATTTAGGCCTTCTTATTTTCCATTTACGGAACCAAGTGCGGAAATGGACATAACCTGTTTGTTATGTAAAGGCGATGGCTGTAATGTATGTAAACAAGCCGGGTGGGTGGAAATTGCGGGTGCTGGTATGGTGGATCCGAATGTATTGGAAAATGTGGGAATTGATTCGACGAAATACAATGGCTTTGCGTTTGGGATGGGAATCGAGCGGATTACCATGTTGAAGTACCAAATAAAGGACCTTCGTTTATTTACCGAAAATGATGTTCGGTTTTTGAAGCAATTTTCCTAGGATAAATAACAGATTTTAACAGAGGGGGCTCGTGTGAAATGGCGGGCAATTTCTATTTTTGATTTTTAATCATTGTATATGCAAAATTTTACTCGTTTAAATAGCCTAGCTGGTTGGTTCGTTTTCTTAATCGCCTTGGTTACCTATACCTTAACCGTGGAGCCAACGGCCTCTTTTTGGGATTGTGGTGAATTCATCGCTTGTGCGTACAAATTGCAGGTTCCGCACCCTCCGGGAGCTCCTTTGTTTTTGTTGATCGGTCGGATGTTCTCGCTTTTGGCCCTAGGCGATGTGAGTCGGGTGGCTTTTTGGGTGAATATGATGTCGGTGGTTTCGAGTGCGCTGACAATCTTATTTTTGCATTGGACGATTGTGATGATTGGCCGAAAAGTATTAAATAAGCCTTTTTCTGCCTTATCTGAATCAGAAGGTGGCATTTTATTGTTTTCGGGTATTGTAGGTTCTTTGGTCTATACCTTTTCGGATACGTTCTGGTTTTCGGCGGTTGAGGCGGAGGTTTATGCGATGTCTTCGTTCTTTACGGCGATCGTAGTTTGGGCGGCCTTTAAATGGGAATTGGTGGAGGATGAAGCTGAGGCGAATCGTTGGATTTTATTTATTGCGTATTTGGTGGGTTTATCGATTGGCGTCCATTTATTGAACTTGGTGACCTTGCCGGCCTTGGCGATTTTATATTATTTCAAAAAAGAGGCTAAACCAACCTACAAAGGGGGTTTTATCGCCATGATGATTGGTTTATTGATTTTAGGCATCATTAATTCAGGTGTGATTCCAGGATTACCATCGGTGGCTTTTTGGTTTGAATTGCAATTCGTGAATAACTTAGGCTTAAGCTATGGCAGCGGGGCTTTGTTCTTCCTAATATTATTGATTTTAGCTGTCGTTTTTGGGATTCGATACTCTTATGCAAAGCATAAAGTGGTGTTGAATGTGGCCTTGTTTTCATTTGTGTTTTTATTGATTGGCTACTCTACGTATACCGTAGCGCTTGTTCGTTCGGGCTATAATCCGCCGATTAATGAGAATGATCCAAGCAATATCTTGAACTTCTTAAAATACTTGAAACGCGAGCAATATGGCTCTCGGTCGCTTTTATATGGTCCGGTATACACCGCTCAAATCGAGGATTTCAAGCAAGGTGATCCGGTTTACAAGATGAAAGACGGCAAATACGTGGTTTATACAAATAAGCCTGAGTATGTATATCAGAAAGACCAACAAATGTTATTGCCACGGGTTTGGAGTAATTCGGGCCAACATGTCCAATTGTACCAAGATATGTTAGGCATTCCTGCAGGCCAAAAACCAAGTTTCGGAGATAACCTCCGTTTCATGTTCAGCCA
>CANHCG010000264.1 GCA_947459055.1 Cytophagaceae bacterium
GCTTACTTAATGTACAAAACTGAATTAGGCGAATATTCAGCCCAACCAGCCGTCCAGTCCGTATCTTTAAATGCACCAATGTAATCTGTAGCCGTCATACCTGGTAAAGTAGGCAAAGCGGTTCCGATCAACGATTCAGAGGTACCCGGCGTTAAAGTCAAAGTAGGACGAGCCGACCAAAGAGCTGATGAAATACCTGTATTTGCTGTCGAAGTCAAGACCTTATTTCCTGTAATTGCCTTAAACCAAGTAGATGCACTTACACCCGCACCAATCTCAATCGGACGCGTAGCTACCGTTCCTGCCGCATTTGTTTTCGCAATTTGCTCTTCATCCGCGATAGCGACTCCGAAACCATATACGTTCGTATTCAAGGCCGTAAATCCGCTAGATCCCCAACCTGAAGTTCCTGCAACCACCACATTTTTAACGATCAATTCACCGTTCGCCGCATTCGTTTTCGCACTTCCACGTTGGCTATCAATGTAAAGTCCAGTTGGGTAACCAGTAATGAAGGTATTGTAGATTTTTAATTTATTATTCCGACGCAATTGAGCACCATTTTGGAAGTTGAAATCCAAATAAGACGCTGAAGTTCCCTTCGCACCTATGATCGAAATATTGGCAAAGGTAGCCGCTGTGAATGGCGTAGCTCCGCTACCGTTGGCATCATTATCCACCTCAAATCCATTCGAACCTGACGCATCCGATAAGTTTCCATCGCGATAGCTTAACCCAAACTGAACATTTCCCGAAAATCCATTATCCACATCAAAGTCATCATCCGTTCCTTTGTAGGCAATCAAATACTTACAATTAACCGTTCCTCCAAACCACTCAAACGAATCATCTAATCCGAAAGATGCCATCACATATTCAATCTTAGTACCTGAACCCACAGATCCCATGGTCAATGAGTTAATCTCTTGATTTGGGTTCAAAGGAATTCCCGCGTATTCAATACGTACATACTTCAAAGATCCAGAATTGTCGTCTGCTGCTGTTCCTCCGTGGAAGCCCTTGTAACCACCTTCTAATTCAATCGTACCGGTTAAGTTATTCGGCGCTTTCCCACACAAAACCACTCCACCCCAATCGCCCGGTGACCGAGAACCAATTCCTTCTGCCGAGGTAAATACAATTGGCTCAGCGGCCGTTCCTTCTGCGATTAATTTAGAACCACGATGTACGACTAAGGTGCCTTTTGTAGCCTTATCTCCTATAATTACGGTGCCTGGTTGAATCGTTAATTGACCCACCTTATTTACCGTTCCAAAAACCGCTTCTTCGCCTACACGAACATATCCCTTTAAGCGATAAATCTTATCTTTTGTCCAGGTTACATTCCCTTCAATTACCCCTTCCACATCCACAATCGATTTAGGTGGTACCACCGAAACAATCACTGGAATCGATACTAAAGAAGATACTTGGTTTTGATTATCCGCCACTTGAATCGTGAAATTCACTGTAGTACCAGCAGTTCCTTCAATCACATAATCCTTTGAATACTCGGCTGTTTTTTCACCCGACATAATCCTAGAATCAAATGCCGCACCATTTTTTAATACCGTGATTGACTTAATACCCGCTGGCGCATTGATGGATGCCTTAACCGTAACCGTCGCACCGGGAATTCCCGCAAATGATCCTGAAGCTGAAACTGAAGGTGCTGGAAATACCTCCTCTTCCTCTTTACATCCGGTCAAAACAGCTACTGAAATAGCTAAAATTCCGAATAACTTAGACATGTTAAATTGTAAGTGTTTCATACATTTTTGTTTTTGGACTATTGATTAATTTGAAAATGAGTTAATTAAAAGGACTAATGATTACCCCAAGGGTCACAACACGACCTGGTGTATAATTTTGAATAATTTGGTCTTTATTGCGATCAAAAATTTGATCCTGATTTCCATCTTGAAGAATCGTATTTCCTTGGTTTAGGATGTCGGTAATCCCGCCTTTAATCATAAATGTTCTACCGATTTGCTTGGAAAAATTAAAATCAATCACATTTCTAGGCATCTCATACCAATCCGGATATGGAGAACCGAAATTGTTACCCACGGCAAAAATTCGCTTCCCAATCACGTTATAATTAAGATTTAACTGAAAACCCTTTTTCGTATCATTATAATTCAATCCCGCATTAATAATATAAGGCGACTGGCCTTGCAAAGGACGATTGTCCGATTGATCTTTCGCTACCGCATCTTCTAATTTAACCCGACTGTAAATATAGGTTCCATTCAATACGGCACTCATGCGGCCTAAAATCGAATTCGGTAGGGTTGGATTTAAGTTTTTACGAAGTTCTACTTCTAAACCGGTCGAATACGCTGATTTAGCATTTGAAAAATTCAATATCGGATTAGCTCCTGAGGCGAAAACGACCTCAATCGGATTCGTAAAATCCTTGTAAAAAGCAGCTACCGTAACTAACTCAGAGGGCGTTGGGTAAAACTCATACCGAAAATCGAAATTCTGAACGTCTGCATTTTTCAAACTTGGATTTCCCGATACCGTCCGGTTATTCACGAAATCATAGAACGAGAATGGGGCCAACTCTCTAAATTCCGGACGGTTTAGGGTTTTGCCATAGGCGAATCGCAACAATGATTTCTCCGAGAAATGATAGGTCAAATTCAACGATGGCAATACATCTAAACGCGTATTGTCATAATTAATCGCCTTCCCTACTAAATCAGCTGAATTAAGTTTTTGGCTATTGTGCTCGCCCCGAAGTCCCACAACGGCATTGAATTTCTTTCCTAAGGCATAATTTGCCGAAATATACCCAGCGATTAATCGATTGCTCGCAGAATAAGAGTCATTCGGATTCGTTTGCTCATCGATGCGAATACCTGTACGCGAATTAAAGTTTTGAGGAGAGAATAATTGGTCAATCGGCAAAGTCGTCTTAAACGAAGGGCTTGATTTTACATACCCAATATTCCGAGCACCAAAGCTACGCGTCTTATCCTCATAGAATAAACCTGATTTTAATTCAAGCTCTTTCGTATCCCCCAAATCAAATTTCTTTACCGTATTTAGTGCTGAAGTGGTAGAATGTTCATCTAAGGAAATATAGGTTCTACCTAACACAAAGGTTTGAGCGGCACCATTTGGAATAAATAAACTCGACGATTCGCCATCCACATTATAGCGGAAACGCTTATAATCCGGCTGACTCCGATACGCAGAATTGTATCCTACCATCCAGTCCAACTTTAACGTGCCATCTTGGAATTCATGCTTTCCCGTTAATTGGCCCGTGTAAATTCCACGAAAGACCTGATCAAATGAACGAATATCCCAATTAGATCCATTATCAAATCCTACCCGCTGAATATATTGGGTATTGGCTAATTGATTAAATAGATTTTTGAATTCCAACACTGTACCCCCGGCAAAACGAGCTGACCAGTTGTGAGATACTCCCACCCGAAGGGCTGTTGAATACTGCTTATCCACAAAATTAAATACTTCATCCGCTTGACCTGTCGTTCCTATTTGGCTATATCCCCAATCATTTCGCTCCATGCTGAAGATTGAACGCGTATTCGAATAATTTAAGGCTGTTACATTCCCAATAGTCGCGGAGCCCAACGAGAACTTAAATCCGCCTGATAAAGACGCACGCATATCTGGCAAAGCCGATGATTGTATCGGAACCCAATTGTTTTTCAATGAAGC
>CANHCG010000265.1 GCA_947459055.1 Cytophagaceae bacterium
GATTTAGAGCATACGGACCCAACAGGGACTGACCATGCGCAATTCAGTGAGGGATTGAAGAAATCCTTGTTTAATTACATGCATGGCATAGGGATCGACATGCCGCTGCAGGAATGGTTTGATTTCAAAATTCCGCGCACCCAAATTCCCAAAAACTACATAGCCCGTATTTTGGGCACGCATGAAGAAAAAGTACCTAAATCGAGTGATAAAATTTGTTGGCTCGGCCCCCTTCCTACCTTAGGAAAGCTTTCCCGTGGCAAATATGCCTTGCAAATGAGTAGGGATCGGGAGGAGGAAGAAATGCTAGTTCCCGAGCCATTAGGCATTTGGCTTGAGAAGATATTGGCTCAGATATCGGTGGGGCCTTCCAAGACTTGGACGTTTGAGGAATTCCAAAAGGAATTTAAAGAGGCGGGATTGGGCGATTTTAGGGTTTTTTGGCAGGGAGAGATCGTGGAGGAATTGCGGGAAATGGGATTGTTGGTCCTATAGTTTTGTTTGACTTATTGCGTGTATCAAATTCTAAATCTTAGAGCTAAAGGACAAATTCTACCTTAGTCCATTTTTCTGGCAAATGTGTATCATAAACGTCATGACTATTGAGTGCAGAGGCTGGGTGAGGTTGTATTTCTTTGCCATTGACCATGAGCTTTTGAAATCGACCTAAAAACATATTCCAAACATCTGCGTTTTTGGGAGGGAGATTCCTGCCATTGGCCAATAGGCCTAAACTCGTCCAAGGAATTGCAATTTCGAGGCTCCATCCTTTATCGATATCTGAATTATCGTTTAGACTACCATCAATCTTAACTGCTGTTTGCAAGCCTTCCATATCAAAGTTGGTAAACGCCCACCTCACTCCTCTCGGATGTGTTCCATTCCAAAAGGAAGCCCCGGTTCTATCATAATCACCACCAAAAGTATATGCCTTCGGATGATGTACATCAAATGCTGGAATATCGAATTTCCCCCCTTTTTTGTAAGCATCTTTCCAAATAAAAAAAACTTCATAAAGGGTATTTAATGCGTTGATTTCTAATTCATAGTAGCAATCACCTCCGTCAATAAATAACTCTAGGTCATTCTCCAAGAAGATAATACTGTCTCTTTCGGTGAGTTGGGCCTCAACAAAAGGTTCCTCAGCCAAAAAAGCAATATACACATGTGTGTCATTCCAAAGGATAGCCGTTTGCGTGTTATACATACCCGCTTCACCCGTCACCAAATCAACAAAGCGTTTACTCCAATGGGCATTTTCCCAAACCTTTTTACTTACATCACCGTCAATGATGATGGATTCATCTATTTTTTTCGCCTGATAATCAATCATTTATATAATGTTTATCTGAAATATAATGTTCAAAGTTTTAGCAATTCATTCCCATGTAAATTTATATTCAAAATAAATATACAAACTATAATTCCTCCGTTAATTTAATCCAATAAACCAGCAAAACCTGGAAAAGAGACTGCACAAAGTTGCAACGAAAGTGTCTAAGTAATCAGGGGGTTTGTACAGTAAATTCTTAAAGATGATAAATTATCTATATTAAATAAAATAGCAATTAAAAGCCAAAACTAGTACTAGAATAAGTTCAATTGCATCTACTTTGAATTTAAAATATCTAATTATTTTGATTTTAAAATCACTTTCATGTCCTCGATACATTGATCTGCATCTAAGGGAATTGTACCATTATAAATCCCACGAATGCGGCCTTTTTGATCGACTAATACGATATGTTCCGTGTGTAAAAATTCTTTCGTGTCCTTATTGTAGCCTATAGACTCTTCGGCAAAAAAGGACTGACGTGCGAGGGTGTAGATCGATGCTTTGGGGCCCGTTAGCAAAGACCAATTCGATGAGAAGATTTGGAATTTTTTGCCAAATTTATGCAGTGTCTGCACATCGTCGAACCAGGGAGTTACAGTAAAAGAAACAAGGGCTACATTTGAATTTGAATGAAAAGCTTTTTCGATGCGCTTCATTTGAGTGGTAATATCAGGACAAATATTGCTGCAGCGCGTAAAAATGAAGTTCGCCACGTACACTTTTCCTTGTAATGATTCACTTCGGAATAATGTGCTGTCCTGATTATAAAAGGCAAAAGGTTTAATGCGGTGCGTAATTTTCGAACTAGCCTCCGACTCGCTCATAAAATAGGGTGTGAAGTCCGGAGTATTATAATAGGGGATTTTGGAAACTGGTGTTTCCGAACAGGCCAGCAAGAAAAGACTAATAAGCCAATAATTTCTCATTACTATTCTTGCAGTTTTTAGTGCCTAAAAGACCGTATCGCCGACCGTGTATGATGACAAAATTCGAACGGATTTTACCATTCTGATGCCACATTTTTTGGACGCCTTCTTCCTGACCGTTTTTATAGTGTGCCAAATGAAACAGTTGGCCATTTTCAGCCCACTCTTTCAGTTCGCCCTCGTAAGCATCGTTTTCAGCCGTATATTCAAACCGCTTCTTTCCGTTTTCCCAAAACCCGGTTTGCAAACCTTGGCGCACTCCGTTACATATATGACGGATTTCCCTGATTTTTCCCGAGGGAAAGTAGGCCTTTTGAATCTCAATGGGAGGCTGAGATTCCGTACAACTCCATAAAAACAACAAAAGTAAAGCGTATCTCATCATTGCGTAACTGTTCCCGGCGTTCCATAAAACCCATTCCCATTCAAATAAGGGGCTTCTGTTGTAAAATGGTAATGATAAATTCCGTTTGGATAATCTACCGTCGCATGGCTATGTCCATGGTACACATCTAAATTTGCATTCGTCACCGCAGAACCCGTTTCTTCTTGCGGTCCATATACCGGGAATCCGTCTAACAGGAATCCCATTAGGCCGGATTTAGTAGACTTAACTGTTGTTAGATGTAACGGTTCCACGTGGTAGTGGTATACCCCTGAGTTTTGTGGATGACCATAAAACTGATCAAATCCCGCCATTTCTCCCTTTAATTCTTGGTTGTTCGGCCCAGCATATTGATTGAAAAACGGCACGCCATTTAAGGCGATTCCGATTGCCCCAAGGGGTGTAGCTACATGATTAGTTGCCATAACCGGCTTAAGAGGAATTTTAAAAGTCCCCGATTGCTCGATAATGGTATTCGGGTTTTTGGCAAATGTCAAACCACCAAAAGTGGTGCCTGTATAGGCCTGATACAAGGCATTTGTTGTAGCATAATAAGGGCTTTTATGATCCGGTAACCCATTTACTTTGATGGAAATAGTTGTCCCATCACTCGTTACACTAGATGCGCCATAGATTTTCTTATATACAGCTGGAACTTCGGCTGTTGATGCAGCTGGCGTAACAGTAGAATCATCTGTAGAACAGGCGAAAAATAACGTGGCTAACGTGATTGCGCTGATGAATTTTTTCATAGGATATTTATTAGGAGAAGTAATAAAATAGGGGCTAAAAAAAGGAGATAATAATAGTTAAACGACTGTTCGGAATCTATAGTGATACCTGTAGGCTGAATGTGTACCTGAGCTGAAAAATGATTCGAAGATTGCAATACGAATTGATTAGATTCTGTGGCTACATTAATGACTTTAAATACCATAAAGTGGCTGTTCAGTTCTTTAAAGTACTCATTTTCCACGGAAATAGTAGCTGCTTCCTCGGGCAAACCTATCAACGTAAATTTTAAATCCGTTTGGTGGCCTAAATGACA
>CANHCG010000266.1 GCA_947459055.1 Cytophagaceae bacterium
TCGTAGGTCATCCCGGAGAAACGGATGCCTTGTTTTTAGAAACCTATTCTTTTTTACAGGAATTAGACATTGCTTATTTGCACGTTTTTCCTTATTCTGAGCGACCAAATACTTATGCAGTGGATATACAGCCTAAGGTGGACGGGTCTAAAAAATCAGAACGTTCTAAAATGTTGCATATTTTATCGGAAAAAAAACGTCGTGAATTTTATGAAGGCCAAATCGGTCGGACCGGTCACGTATTGTTTGAAGAATCTCATTCTAATGGGATGATGGAGGGTTTTTCTGAGAATTATGTTCGCTTTGTGGCTGAATATGATCCATTGCTGGTGAATACGATCCAGCCCGTTCGTTATAAATCCATCACAGAACAGGGAGATGTCAAAGGGGATGTTCTGATTATTCCGGCTCTTGTATAGTTTTAAATTAGTCTTTGTTTAATTTGGTTGATTAGCCTTAATCGAGTTTCTTCGGTTAAAATGAAATCGTGGTCAAGGTCTTCGAAAATTATTTGGATTGACTTATTCATTGGGTATTTCTCAAGTATTTCTCGGCCACCGTAAGCATCACGTTCACCTTGGACAATTAATGTGGGTGTGTTGACATGAGCTAGGTGTTCAAATCGGTAAGTTTCTTCACTTAATTCTGGGTGTTTAAAGGGATAGCCGAGGCAGATAATTTGTTGGATCGGAAATTCAAGTGAAACTTTCGTAGCAAGGATGGCCCCCGCTGACCGACCGATTAGGGTGATTTTGGAGTCTGGTGGAAATTTTTTCAATTGGGATATAAGTGCAATCATTCTTAAATTGATGTCATTCGGATTTGTTCGAAATGCCTTAATGTAGTTAAAACTAAATAGCCCTTGTTTAAAAAAGATAAAAGCAATAATGGTCGTTCGGGCTATTGTTCGTAGCCAATTGGCTTGATGAATGAATTTTGGAATATAATTAAAGAATGGATGCTGAAGTGTTTGTCTAATCACATCACTTGGGTCATGAAAAAAAGTAAATGGTAAGTTTCGTAGATGGGCAAATACATCTGTATATAAATGGCTATCCTTTTCCAGGTTTTCTCGGCCAATTAACAAGATGATTTGTTTATTTGTCATGTAGAATAGAAAAATGTATGAAACAAGGTAGGTAAAATGGTTGTAATTAAACAAAAAAGTCGAACATCAAAGACGTCCGACTTTTTGATTGAAACAAAACCACAAGAACCATTACTTGCGGCTCTGTTTGTTGAATTATTCCGCTAACGACTCATCGTGTTGTGAAATATCCAATCCTAATCTTTCTTCTTCCTCATTCACACGTAACGGAATGATTTTGTCCGTGATGATTAAAAGGATGTAAGATGCGCCAAATGCAAAGGCAGATACGATTGCCATGGCTAATATATGCTTTAAAAATAAGGCAGATTCTCCGTAGAATAAACCATTTTCGGCAACAGCCGCGTTCACCGCGCTAGTTGCGAAAATACCAGTCATCAACATACCCACCATACCACCAACTCCATGGCAAGGGAATACATCCAACGTATCATCTAAGTTTGAAGTAGCTCTCCAATGTGCTACGATGTTTGAAATAATCGCCGCGACAACACCAATAAAAATGGCCACAGGAACCGTTACAAATCCAGAAGCAGGTGTAATTGCAACTAAACCTACCACCGCACCAATACAAAATCCTAATGCACTCACTTTCTTGCCACGAGTCACATCAAATAAGATCCATGACAAACCAGCTGCTGCAGCAGCCACATGAGTGGTTGCGAATGCAGTCACCGCTAATGAATTAGCTCCTACCGCAGAACCTGCGTTAAATCCAAACCAGCCAAACCATAATAAGCCTGTTCCTAATAATACGTAAGGAATATTAGCTGGAGGCAAAATGTTTGACTCAATGTGGGATTTTCTACGACGAAGGTATAATGCTCCGGCTAAAGCGGCCCAGCCAGCTGACATGTGTACTACAGTTCCACCAGCAAAATCCAATACACCTAAATTGAACAAGAATCCATCAGGATGCCAAGTCCAGTGTGCTAAGGGTGCATAAACTACAATACAAAAAAGAACCATGAATAATACAAAGGCACGGAAATTAATACGCTCAGCTAATGCACCCGATATAAGTGCTGGTGTGATTACGGCAAACTTCATTTGGAAAAATGCAAACAAAGCAAATGGAATTGTAAACTTTAATTGGTCTGCAGAGCCTAAAGATAATTTATGATCAAATACATTATTGAACATAAAAAAGGTTCGAGGATCTCCGATCCAGCCGCCTAACGAATCTCCGAAAGCTAAGCTAAAACCAAAAACAATCCAAATTACTGAAATAACTCCCATGGCAATGAAGGATTGCAACATAGTTGAAATTACATTTTTGTGATTTACCATCCCACCATAGAAATAGGCTAATCCGGGTGTCATTAATAATACGAGGCCAGAGGCTACAATCATCCATGCAGTATCACCGGTGTCTAAGCCTTCAGTTGGCATAGCTCCAGGAATCGATGTGGTAAAGAGTGCGATAATCGCAACGGCTACTAATACAAGCAGCGGGATCCATGTTGGTTTTTGTGTCGTCATGTTTGTAAACGTTTAGGTGAGAAAAAGGTAAATAGTATTAAAACTTATAAATGAAGTGTAATCCTAAGGTTGTTTGAGATTTTTGGGCTTTTCCATCTCCATCGGTAAATTGAGCTGTTTTGTATCCATCTGTTCTCAGTTCAGGCTTTATTAGTAGATGGCCTTCAGCAGCTGTAAAAGTTGCGGTTAAGGTTAATGAGCTAACATCAGTACCGCCACCATCTGGATTACGTAAAGCACGTGCGCCTGAAGTATTATCAAAAACCTCGTAACGACCGCCTAAGCTGAATTTGTCTGTGAAGGCATAATTACTATACAAGGCAACTCCACCCCAAGTTTTGCTATCGCCTACGCTACCGCCTCCTTGAAAATCACCTGTTTGAGATCCGTAGGCTGCATTTAATCCAATTAGATATTTGGGGGTGATTTGGTATGAAGTGGTTAAATCCATCAAGTTGTAGGATCCAGAATCATCTTTACCTGAAGCCAAAGGCGCCGATTCGTTAGATGAGATTCCGTTAAAGTATAGGTTCCAGCCCGCAGCAGGTGATGTAAATACTTGGTAGATAAATCCTTTGGATGAATTGTTATCATTTAAATTATCTACGTTGTTGACTAAACCAACCATCGCCGCAAATTTATCACTGAAGGCATAGTTTGCTTTTGCTCCGATGTGATAAAAAGGTCCGTTATTGAATAGATTCGAAAGTGAATAATTGTAATTAATCGGGGCGTCAATTACTTCGTAACCAATGTGTGTACCAAATTGGCCAGCTGTGATGGTTAATTTGTCGCTAGCTTTCCAATTGAAATAGGCTTGCTTAATTGCTAAAGCTGTTGAGCCTTTACCTGCGCCCAAAGGTCCAATCACGTTTCCGTATTGACCAAGGTCAGCGTTGGGTCCAAAAGTGCTCTCCAGATTGCAGTAATGTAACCTTGTCCTTGTAGTGCTTGACGGCCAAGGCGACATAACAGTCACATTTGAAACGATAGGGACAATGCAACGTAATTCGCGTGAAACTACGATCGGTGTCGTTGCTGGGACGGTAAACCTGTCGCACAAAAGAAAACGAAATGAGAAATATTCGCA
>CANHCG010000267.1 GCA_947459055.1 Cytophagaceae bacterium
ATTCAATGAAGTGGGTTATTATGAATTAGATAGTGCCATGCATTTAACCCGAAAAGAGGATCCCCAAACCGCAGATTTTATTCGATCCAAATTTGAGATTTCCAAAGACGCGATTAGCGTAGACGAGGCCTCGGTTTTAGTCATTGATGATGCAGGCAGAAGATGGCGATTGCCGAAGGGAAATGAAAACTTGACACCTAAAACCCAATCGGCTTTGATGCGTGTTTGTCGGGAAGTAGCTACCGAACGGGATCTAATGAATGCGCATGGCACCTTTTATGAACTTCCCGCCGAAAATGCGGATGGCTTTGCCAAAATCAGGCCTGTTGCCTCACATGCCCTTGCTATTCATGATTATGCCTCCTACCGGGGTTTATTGGTCATGACGGGGCTTGATAAAAATACATTAACCAACGAGCATATCATTACCTCTAGCGATGGGAAAGCTAAAGTTTGGGCGGGTACGATTGACGACCTATGGAAATTAGGGAAGCCAATGGGCCAAGGAGGCCCTTGGAAAAATTCACTTGCCAAAGTAAATAACCCATCTGACCCCTATTTAATCGGATTTTACGATAAAAAAAGTTTAAAAATTTCGCATAAATCAAACCAAACAGTCAGGTTTAAAATTGAGATTGAACCCATCGGCCATGGTCCTTGGATGCTATTTAAAGAGGTAGATGTTAAAGCAAATGAAACCTATGAATATACGTTCGCTCCTGATTTTCAAGCGCGTTGGATTCGTTTTGCGGTGGATAAAAATTGCGAGGCAACTACTTGGCTGACATATAAATAAGCCTAAACATTTGGTTTAAAAAATAAATATTACCTAGATTCGAACATGAGAAAACTACTCCTATTTTTTATCCTAATCAGCTTAAGTGCACAGGCTCAAATCGCTGATAAGATTCAATCCATGAAAGCCTATTCAGGCTATTTTAATTTTTACCACGACGAGGCGAATGACAAAATCTACTTGGAAGTCAATAAGCTCAACCAAGAATTTCTTTACGCCTATTCACTCGCCCAAGGGGTCGGAAATAACGATCTGGGTCTAGACCGCGGTCAATTAGGCAATGAGCAAGTCGTATATTTCGAAAAGCAAGGGAATAGAATTTTCTTGGTCCAACCGAATACCCGCTACCGGGCCAATACCACGAATCCGTTGGAGAAACAATCGGTCCAACAAGCCTTCGCCAAATCCATCCTATTCGGGTTTAAAATCGAACATACGCTCAACGGCGCCTACCTCATCGATTTCACCGATTTTCTTATGCAAGACGTGCACGGTGTCCTAAAACGCTTATCCATGGCCAAACAGGGAACCTATGCCTTGGACAAATCCAAAAGTTCCCTAGCCTTAGAACATACCAAATCCTTTCCCAAAAATTCAGAGTTTGAAGCGCGATTAACCTTTTCTGGTAACGGCACCGGTTCCGAAATTCGTTCCGTAGCGCCTAATGCCGATTTTGTCACCGTAGTGGAGCATCATTCCTTGATCGAATTGCCGGATGCCAATTACACCCCGCGCCTTTTTGATCCTCGTTCCGGCGCCAATGCCATCACTTTTCAAGATTATGCCTCTCCGGTCCAAGAAGTCATCGAAAAAAAATGGATTACTCGCCATCGCCTAGAAAAAAAGAACCCGAACGCCGCAGTTAGCGAGGCCGTTAAACCCATTATTTACTATTTGGACAATGGCACCCCCGAACCGATTCGTTCCGCGCTTATGGAAGGTGGCCGTTGGTGGAACCAGGCTTTCGAGGCGATCGGCTATAAAGATGCGTTCCAAATCAAATTATTGCCCGAAGACGCCGATCCCATGGATGTGCGTTATCACGTTATTCAATGGGTGCATCGCTCGACCCGCGGCTGGAGTTATGGCGCTAGCATTTCCGACCCACGCACTGGCGAAATCATGAAGGGTCATGTGAGCTTAGGTAGTCTTCGAATTCGTCAGGATTTTTTGATTGCCCAAGCCCTGATGAATGCGCCTTTTGCGGCCGATGGGACGAATAATGGCCCTATGCTAGGGATGGCCTTGGCTCGTATACGTCAATTGGCCGCCCACGAAATCGGTCATACGCTCGGTTTTGCCCATAATTATGCCGCTAGTGCCCGTGGGAATACCAGTGTGATGGATTATCCTCATCCACAAATCGATTTCAAAGGGGATCAAATGGACTTCTCGCATGCCTATGATACGAAAATTGGGGATTGGGATAAAGTATCAGTTGATTTTGCCTACGGAGCCCATCAAAGCCCGTCGGAACTGAATCAAGTACTCGACAAAGCCTACGAAAAAGGCTTACGTTTTATTACGGATGCCGATGCGCGTAATCCAGGAGGTGCTCATATCTATGCGCATCTTTGGGATAATGGAACGACCATTGTGGATGAATTGAAACACCTCTTGGCCGTCCGTCAAAAAGCCATTGCGAATTTCTCGGTTGCTAATATTCGGCCTAATGAAACTTATTCGCACCTCGAAGACGTTTTTGTTCCTCTCTATTTCTTACATCGCTATCAAACAGAAGCCGTTGCGAAGATCATTGGCGGTTCAGAATACAACTATGCCGTGCGAGGAGGCAAGGAACTCGTACTTTCTCCAGCGCCACTCGCCCTACAAACCGACGCAATGCATGCGATCACAAATACCTTGGACGCAAAAAATTTAGCGATTCCCAAAGAAAAACTAGCCTTATTCCCACCTCGTGCATTCAATTATGACCGGACACGGGAATCCTTTAAGGGCAAAACAGGAATTACTTTTGACCCATTGGGAGCAGTGGAAGCTGCGGCTGATTTTACCTTAGATTTTTTATTGCATCCTGATCGATTATCGAGGTTAGCCGGCAATAAGGCGGTGGATGCGAAGCAACTCGGGCTCCAAGAAACCCTAGCTTGGCTTAAACAATCCACGATTCAAAAATCTCATACTGACCCATACCTTCAAGCTACGCAAGAAACAATCAATTTCAAGGTCGTTTCTGCTCTCTTGAACGTGCTAAATGCACCCACCATCTCACCGCTCGCCGCGGCCCAGGTACAAGAATCCATCCATCAAATTCGATCCCATTATGGAAAGAATACGAATCCGATGGCCAAATACATCGTTCAAACCATCGACCAATTTAAAGCCAATCCAAACGACTGGAAACCGATGCAAACACCCAATATTCCGGATGGCGCACCGATCGGCATGGATTGTCTAGACTAGAACCTATAAATTAGAAAACAAATGACGAAAGTTTGTGTAATCGGTGCTGGACCTTCAGGCATAACCGCGCTAAAAAATCTGATTGATCAAGGATTGGATGTGCTTTGTTATGACTTCAATTCGGACGTAGGGGGTAATTGGATTTATAATGAAAATAAAAGTCACTCCAGTGTTTTCGAAACCACCCACATCATTAGCTCGAAAACGCTTTCGCAATACGAAGATTTTACCTTTGATGAATTCGAGCCGGGCTTGCCTGATTATCCATCGCACGATCAATTAAGGCGTTATTTTCAGGCCTATGCCTCGAATTTCAACCTGTATCCGCATATCCAGTTTGGAACTAAAGTCGAATCCTGTGAACTAAACTCTGCTAATCAGTGGGTGGTTCAAACGGTCAAAGATGGGGTGTCAAGCACCGAAATTTTCTCGCATTTGGTGGTTTGTAATGGTCACCA
>CANHCG010000268.1 GCA_947459055.1 Cytophagaceae bacterium
GGTTCGCTTGTTTGATCGCCTTTTGATTGTGGAGGATGCTTCCGAGTTAGGGGATGATTTTTTAAAGTTCATCAATCCTGATTCGTTGCAAGTCCTAGATAAAGTCTATGTGGAACCGAGTTTGCGAGAAGCAAATGTAGGCGAAGCAGTTCAATTTATACGAAAAGGCTATTATTGCTTGGATCCTGATTCGACAGCTGAGCGTTTGGTATTTAATCGGACGGTTACCTTAAAAGATACCTGGGCTAAGGAACAAAATAAATAATTATTTTTTTGCGAAGAGCGAATCGACAAAGGCGGTTTTATTGAAAACCTGCAAGTCGGAGACTTTTTCGCCCACGCCAATGTACTTGACAGGGATTTTGAACTGATCCGAAATTCCAATGACCACACCACCTTTGGCCGTGCCATCTAATTTGGTAATAGCGAGCGAAGTGACTTCGGTGGCTTTGGTAAATTCTTGAGCTTGTATAAAGGCATTTTGGCCAGTGGAGCCATCAAGCACTAACATCACCTCATGTGGCGCCTCTGGAATAAATTTCTGGATTACCCGTTTGATTTTCGTTAATTCTGTCATCAAATTCACTTTGGTATGTAAGCGACCCGCCGTGTCAATAATCACGATGTCCGCCTTCATTTCGACCGCTTGTTTTACGGCGTCAAAAGCCACCGCCGCCGGATCCGTATTCATGCCATGGTCGATGACCGGTATACCGACACGCTCACCCCATAACTTCAATTGATCGACAGCCGCTGCTCGAAACGTGTCCGCAGCACCTAGTACGACTTTAAGGCCATTTTGATGAAATTGGGAAGCTAATTTTCCGATGGTTGTTGTTTTTCCGACTCCATTTACTCCCACCACCATGATGACATAGGGTTTTTGCTTCGGTTCGGCAAAGGCATTTTCAAGGTTACTAGACTGATTTTCTTCCAATAAAGCGGCAACTTCTTCCCGTAAAACTTGATCTAACTCCTCTGTAGAGACAAATTTATCGCGTTCCACACGCTTTTCAATCCGCTCGATGATTTTCAAGGTCGTGGCTACGCCCACGTCTGAACTTAAAAGAACTTCCTCTAATTCATCGAGTACATCATCGTCTACTTTGGATTTCCCCAACACCGCGCGACTGACCTTGGAGAGTAAACCCTCTTTGGTTTTCTCCAGCCCTTTATCGAGCGCCTCGAGTTCCTCCTGCGCTTGGACCTGTGGTTTTTTCTTGAAAAAATCGAATAATGCCATTGTTTGATATAAAAAAAGTCCCTTCCGAAAAAAGGGACTTCAGTATTCGCGCAAAAAATGAAACGAATTGAAAATTAGTTTTTCAATGCAGCACTTACTTCATCTTGAAGAATGATTTCTTCTTTGAACGTGTAAGCTCCTGTTGTTGGATTTTTTACCGCTTTAATGATTTTAGCGTATTTTACGCCTCCTTCTTTCTTCAGTGTTGCAACTACCTTCTTTGCCATGTTTTCTTGGTATTAAACCTATTTAATTTCTTTGTGTAATGTAACCTTTTTCAATACCGGGTTGTATTTTTTCAACTCAATACGAGCCGTCGTGTTTTTACGATTTTTTGTCGTAATGTAACGAGACATCCCTGGTACGCCAGATTCTTTGTGCTCTGTGCATTCTAAAATTACTTGAATGCGATTTCCTTTCTTTGCCATAATTGAAATTCATTTGACGTCTCTTCTCGAAACGGAATGCAAAGGTAGAAGAAATATTTTTTTCACCAAAGCCTTTGCTTAAAATATCTTAGAAATAAAATTCAGGTTCTTGATATTTCTTTGAAAAAGATCTTTTGGAGTTTTTTTTAAGCAATGTTTTCCGCATTTTTGTTTGATGGAATCGACCCAATATCAATTTTTCCCGGAGAATTTCGCGCTTTCAGATCCGAACAAATATGCCTTGGATCAATTGAAGTCCGAGGAGATGTTGATTTCCATCGGTCCTCAGCATCCGTCCACGCACGGTGTTTTACGTCTCGAGGTGATTTCAGATGGGGAATGGGTGGTGGATGTGGTGCCTCATTTGGGCTATTTGCATCGTTGTTTCGAGAAGCATGCGGAGGCCTTGCCATACAATCAAATTATCCCTTATGTGGATCGGTTGGATTACATGGCGGCGATGAATTCCGAACATGCCTATGTGATGGGGGTGGAAAAGATGATGGGCTTAACTGGGAAATTGCCCAAGCGAATCGAATACATTCGGGTTTTAGTGGCGGAATTAAATCGTTTGGCCTCGCATTTTGTAGCGGTTGGGACCTATGGATTGGATATTGGGGCTTATACGCCTTTTTTATGGTTGATGCGTGATCGGGAGCATATCCAACGAATGCTTGAATGGGTTTCTGGCGCCCGTATGTTATATAATTATGTATGGGTGGGTGGTTTATTTTATGATTTGCCGCTTGGGTTTGAGGATAAGGTAGCGGAATTTATTCCCCTGGTTAAGAAGACTTTGGCGGAGGTGATGACTTTGGTGGAGGATAATACTATTTTCATAAAACGTACGGCGAATGTAGGCGTTTTGCCCTTGAATTTGGCGATTAATTATGGTTGTACAGGACCCGTGTTGCGCGGATCGGGATTGGCTTTCGACCTACGAAAAGTAGATGCGTATTCGGTTTATCCGGAATTGGATTTTGATGTGCCGGTGGGTGAGGGGAAAATGGGTAAAACGGGGGATTGTTGGGATCGTAACCATGTCCGATTGCAAGAATGTTTGGAATCGATTAAGTTGATCGAGCAATGTCTGGCCCAATTAACTTCTGATCACAAACGGGATCGAGCGTTTAACCCACAAGAATTTGTACCTAAGAAAATTCGTCCGGCGGCGATGGATGTGTATGTGCGTGCGGAGAATCCGAAGGGGGAATTAGGATTTTTTATTCGATCTGATGGGTATTCGGATATTCCGACGCGGATGAAAGTAAGGGCTTGTTCGTTTCATCATTTGTCGGTGATTCCGGCTTTGGCGAAAGGAGCCTATTTGGCTGATTTAATTGCCATTATCGGTTCGATGGACTTGGTGATGGGCGAAGTAGATAGATAAACGATGATTCAAGAATTTTTACCAGCCTTAGAGGCCGAAATTGCGGAACAAGATTTGGGGAAATCCCCCGTGGAATTGTATGAGCCGATTCGCTATTTGATGAAGTTAGGAGGCAAACGAATTCGGCCTGTATTATGTTTATTGGGCTATTCGCTTTTTAAAGATTCATGGCGGAAGGCAGTATCACCGGCGCTGGGGATTGAAATTTTTCACAATTTCACCCTCATGCATGATGACATTATGGACAAAGCTCCCTTGCGGAGGGGCAAGCAGACGGTCCATGAAAAGTGGAATGACAATATTGCAATTTTATCGGGTGATGTGATGTTAGTCAATGCCTATCAATACCTTAACAAAACGGAGGATTTGAGTTTGTCGGAGTATCAATACCTCTGTCAGCGCTTTAATCGCACGGCGGCGGAGGTGTGTGAAGGCCAACAAATGGACATGAATTTCGAAAGTCGCGAACAGGTTCAAATTTCTGAATACGTTGAAATGATTCGCTTGAAAACCTCCGTGTTAATCGGCCTTTCCTTAGAAATGGGGGCTATTTTAGCCCAGACGAGTCGAGAAATTTCAGATGCTATGTATCGAATTGGGGA
>CANHCG010000269.1 GCA_947459055.1 Cytophagaceae bacterium
ACATAAGGATATTCGGTGGTCCCATGGTAATGGTAGACCATATTTAATAAGTCATGTCCATGGTAAGCATCTAATGCTTTCATCGCTGTTCCATCAGGTTCTTTTGCGCCATAGACGGCATAACCGTCCAAAGCAAAGGCAATGGGTTTTATTCCGGAGGTATTACTCAAATGCATGGGTGCTGCGTGGTAATGATAATCATCTGCACGTCCACAGTGGCCGCCCCATTGATCCAATTCGCCAATGGCAAAGGAATCTTCCCCTCGATTATTTAAAGCGTTAAAAATAGGAATTCCATTTACAGCTAATGCTACGGCGCCTTTCATGAAATTTGTTTTCGTGCTTAAAGGTGTAGTTTCATACACAGGTTTTAAAGGAATAGACCAGTGGTTGGATCCAGAATAGGGCTGGGGGATGGGGACTTGTTGTTGCCAACTTGTAATTTCCACCATCATATTATGTTCAGGCATTCCATTTGAATTTACATAATAATAGGTGTCATCATAATTTGTACTTATCGTTTTTTTATAAGGAGCGAAGGCGGAATCTAAAAAGCTAATACTTGTTTTGGTAGGGGTATTAGGGGAGGTACTTGGATTCGAAGGGCTGATGGTGGATTCCGTTTTACAAGCCCAGATAACACCAACAAACAAACAGGCAACGCCAATGGCTTGGATCCATTTTTTGGGGTTCTTTAGCGTATATACTTGTAGTACTACCATCATAATCAAATACACTAAAATCCAATCCATTCTCGGAAATGAAGGAACAGTTTTATTGTGTTTAGGCGAATTCCATTCCATTCCATGAATAGTCTCATATCGTCTAATTTTTATCAGGGCTATTTTTCGATCGGCTGTTTTAAGATTTTCTAATGGAATGCTGCATAATTTTCCATGCATTTGTTCTACTATAATATTTTCGAAATTTCCGTAAGCAAAATTTCCTTCGATGTATTGTCCATTTTGTAGATGCCAAATTTTCAATAAATCACCTTTCGCATAATGTCCTCCCGCATGACCTTGCACAAAGAGTGGCCATAGCAAACATAGAAATAGGGCTAGTTTTTTCATTTAAGGCTTATGTTTTTGATATTGAATTCAACGAATTTTGTGTAGGAAATGAAAATCAAAAAGCCACCCGATTCAGGTGGCTTTTCAAACTTATTTCTTAGTATCTAATTCCTTCAATAATTCTTTGGCAGCTACTTTCAATTGCTCATCGCTTCCTTTTGCGATCCAATCAGGTTCATTGTCAACAATAATATCCGGTACTGCCGCACCTAATTCCTGATTCTTGTCCGTGGCTTTGGTAAACCAACCGCGACCCGGTAAACGAATGAACGAACCATCAATCAAAGCTTTTCCTCCCGTGGAGATCACAGAACCATTCGTTGGCTGCCCAACTAATTTTCCGATTCCCAACGATTTGTAGGCATGCGAGAAAATTTCAGCATTCGAATAACTTCCCTCATTACATAAAGCAATCGATGGTTTGGTCCAAGCCGCATAGACTAAGCGCTCACCAATCGGGTAATAATCCCTGAATTTCAATTTATCCTTCTCCAAATTCTCACTCGCACCTCTAGGAATCGTATAGGCATGTTGTTTGTAATTCAAAATCGTCATCAAATAATCCGTTGTACTACCACCGCCATTGTATCGCACATCGATAATCATTCCTTCCTTGCCATAGCCTGCAGCTGTGAATTCACGTTCTACTGTCTCAAAACTTTGGAAATCCATGCCACGGATATGTAAATAACCCAATCTGCCTTTTGAAAGCTCATCGACTATTTTTTTCCGATTATCCACCCATTCTTCATATAATTCGTCGGCTAGATTATTGGTCAATCGCATCGCCACATCCCGAGATTTCCCATCTTTTCCAATGACTTGTAGGGCTACTTTTTCATTAACAAGTCCCGTTAGCATGGCATAAAAATTCTTATCGTTGTGAATAGCCTCTCCATTTACCGAACTGATTAATTCACCTGCCACTAACTTACTGGCTACTTTATCCGCTGGTGTACCTGGAATCACGCGCACAACTCGCATTCCTTGCTCCTCTGGACTTAATTCCACGCCTAAATAAGCAGTGCTCTCTCGTTGGGTTTTGAGACGCTCAGGCGTTGTAAAGCCCATATGCGAAGAGTTTAATTCACCTAGCATGAGGTTAAACATATCCCTAAAGTCGGTGCTCGTACTCGCATACAGGCAACGTGCCTTATATTTATCATGTAAGGCCTTCCAATCTTGTCCATGGAATTTAGGATCATAAAATCCATCCCGAATCGTACGCCAAGCTTCCTCAAATAGTTGGGTCCTTTCCTCCAAATAATTGATTTTTAATTTCGCTACATAAGGGAAATTTTCAGGCATGCCAGACTTTACATCAATCCGGGCGATTCCTCCACCCATGCGGCTGTAATACAAGTATTTGCTATCCTTATCCATGGAGATATTGCCTGGATTCGAGCCTCCCTTGGTGATTTCTTTTAAATCAGAACCGTCCCATTTGATACTATATAAATCACGTCCTTTAGACGTGCTACTATTCGTCGTATAATAAAAGGTATCCCCATCTTTGGAAATTGCTAATTCACGCTCATCGCCTGGAAACGTTGTAACCCTAACAATCCGCTCATGGATCTTATCTAGGTCAATTTGAATTTCTTTTATTGCTTTTTTCGGCGCATCTGGTTTTCCAGCACCAGCCGCCGCAGCTGCAGCAGGTACTTCTGGTTTTGGTTTATCCTTTTCTAACCAGTCTTGACGCTCTTTTTCAGCATCTTCTTTTTTCAACCATATAAAAACGATGTCTGCACTTTTCTCCACACTTCGTTCAGATATAAAGCCTAATTTCGACCCATCAGGGCTCCAAACCGGGTTTCGGTCCGTGCGTGGATGCATAGAAACATTCACAGGTTTAAATTCTTTTTCGGTCGACGCGATGAATACTTCTTGGTTAAAATACAAATCCGTGGCCGCATAAGCCACCCATTTATTATCTGGGCTCCAAGCTAAATCACTCGGTGGATTCCAGCCATTCGAAAGAATACGTTCCTTGCTAATCTTTCCTTTAGCATCGATATCAGCCAAAATAAAAGTCCCTTTTCCGCGTACATACGTAATTTTCTTCCCATCCGGTGAAATAGTCACATTGGATTCGTCCTCCGGCGTATTAGTTAACGCGATTAATTCATGCTTCAAACTTTTGAAAATATTCGTTTCCGTTGTATCCGCACTTCTATACAGATAAAGGTCATAATTTCCATTTTTTCGATCACTTAGGAAAAGCAGGGCCTTATCGGAGAGCCAGGTGGGTTGAATATCCCGAAATGGATGATTCGAGGCATTGATACTGCGAGGGTTTTCTTTGTCGACTAATTTCACAAAAATCTCCCCACGAATATTAATCGCCAAAAATTCACCCGATGGAGAAACTGAAAACTGGTTTCCTTCGGAGGTATAGGTTTTTTCTTCACTCGAATCCAATCGTTCGTCTGAACTAATCTCAACATTTAATACCTGCGGATTCTTTGTCGATGTTTTCATCGTATAGATGTGGGTATCTTTTTCACATACGATGCTTTGTCCATCCCCTGAAAGGCTGTAATGGCGAATGGATTCATTTTTAAAATTGGTTA
>CANHCG010000270.1 GCA_947459055.1 Cytophagaceae bacterium
ATGCATAATTATTTAAAGCCATTAAGGGTTACGATTTATAAATTCTTTGATTTGTTTAGCAAATATGGGATAACCTTTTTCATTTAAATGTAAACGGTCCGCCACAAAAATATCCGGCATCAACGTACCATCCGGCAAATAAAATGGGGAATGCATGTCAATTACGTAGCGATTTTTTTCTCCTTTACTGTAGGTTGAGATAATCGCGTTTAGTGCTTTTTGCTGATGGACCATGGCTTGTCTGGCCAAACTTGGTCTTACGGACACGAATACCAATTTAGTACTAGGCAATGCTTGCGCTAATTTTTCTGAGAACAATTTATATTCCGTGGCAATTTCCTCCGGACTTTGACCCTTTGATAAATCATTATCCCCCTCATACACAAATACCCAGGATGGCGCATATTTGACTACCATTCGATCGAAATAATACAAAGCATCTAACAAGGTCGAACCTCCAAAACCCCGATTAATTGCCGGTATTCCTTTCATATCTGCATCGAAGGTTTTCCAAAGACGAAAACTCGAACTGCCGATGAACAACTTCTGGCCTTTGGCCGGCATGGATAATGAATCTTGCTTTTCATAGGCAAGAATTTCCTTTTCAAACGCATGTTGCTGGCCCATCGCCATCGGCCCGGCCAATAACAAAAACAATAGAATCTTTTTCATCTTATTCATTTGGATAAACTAAGCCAATTTCAGCACGTATTTGGTCTAATAAGCCCATCAATTCTTGACTGAATTCATGGGTCATGAACGCATTTTCTGTCTTTCCTGCACGTAAATCTGCTTGAACCGCATCCGCCTCATAGCTATATCCCCAACCTAAGCGCTCAGTTTCGAAAACCGTATCTACCTGGGATTCTCCCTCATACACCGACAAGGTTATCCCCTTCGTCTCATGGAAACGTCCATGCATAAAAATCTTCCCTAAGGATCCGTAAATGGTACAGGTCGTGTCGGTTTGGGCAGCAAAGGTGGAGAACAAAGTTGCCGTAGCACCCGACGCATATTTCGTCACGATCGAGCAATTCATATCCACGCCCGAATCCGTTAAAACACCTGTGGCCTTTAATTCTAAAGGATTTCCTAAGACTAATTTGGAAATGAATAAAGGATAAATTCCAATATCCATCAACGAGCCCCCCGTCAAATACGGATTAAACCAGCGAGCCTCCACGTTGTAGGGCAATTTAATTCCAAAATCCGCCTCTAAATGCAAGATATCCCCAATGACCCCGGAGGCCAATAATTCTTTTAATTTAACAATCGACGGATGAAAACGCGTCCACAAAGCCTCCATCAAAAAGATGTTTTTCTCCCGGGCTTTAGCGATCATTTTTGACACTTGGCCACTATTAATCGCAAAGGCCTTTTCACACAAAACCGGCAATCCCGCATCTAAACATAACATCGTATGTTCATAATGCAAGCCATGTGGAGACGCAATATAGACCACATCGATTTCGCCACTCGCGAGCATCGCCTCGTAGCTACCGTAAACCTTCACGTCTTTCGAATAATGGGAGGCAAATTCTTCTGCGCGTGTAATATCCCGAGAGGAGACTGCAGCTAAATACCCATTGGAAACAAATGCTAAATCATCAGCAAATTTGCGGGCTATGCCCCCGCACGCGAGAATACCCCATCGAATGGGTTGATCAATTTTCATCATAGGTTTATTTAAATCGTTTAGGCTAAATTATGCAATAAAGCTTCAACTTGTTCCAAATCTACTGCCGGAAAATTCGCAATACGGATTTGCGTCTCCTTCATCTTTCCATATCCAGCCCCAATCACCATGCCACTTTTCGCCTTTACTCGCTCAATCACCTGCCCAGCCAATTCTTTGCAATTTAATACCGCAACGGTAGCGGAACGATGCGATTCTTCCTCCACAAAAATCTCAAATTGGTCCGATTTACGCGCAAAATCATAAATTAATTTCGCTTTTTTATCCGTCTCTTTTCGCATCACATCCACCCCAATTCGATTAAAATCCTCCGCCACTTTGCCCAGGACATAAATCGCTATCACATTCGGGGTTTCTGGTGTTTCAAATTTCAAATAATTCTCCCAAAGACTCGGCAAGGAATGATAAGTGCCCACTATTCCCTCATGCTTTTTCATCCGTTCAGACTTTTCCAACATCGCCTCATTCGCAAACCAAACCCCTAATCCCGCCGGTAATCCAAAGGATTTTTGAACCGAAAAAAAGGCTGAATCCACCAAGGAATAATCTAAATTCGGATAAGGCGCCGAAGAAACCATGTCTACGGCAACAAACTTAGTTTTATTCGATTTTTTTAATTTATGAATCTCAGCCGCACGCATTTGAACGCCTGAACTCGTTTCATTCGCGGTGCAACAAATCAGCTCCGCATATTCCGGAACTTCCACCTCCGAGGCATCAAATCCCTCTCCAAATGGCTTATGTTGCGCATTGGCATATTTGTGTAATTCCTTTGAAAAATCATAGAATTTTTTCGAAAACGAACCATTGACCAGATGAAAACTTTCATGCTCCACCGTATTCATCAAAATCCGTTCCCAAATCTCCGTAGCCGAACCCGTGAATAAAATCGCATGGCTGGATGGAAGATTAAAGAGGATACGTAATTGCTCGGCGGTATGTTGGTATATTTTCCGAAACGTCGATGAACGATGAGAAATCGACCCCAAATGCAGGCGAAAAGCCTCTTGGTAATGCCCCTCTACTGTAGGAAAAAGAGCAGCTGGACCCGGTGTAAAAAACGTGGTTTTCATCTCGCTCATTTAGTATAACATTCTGAATTTTATGGTATTATCGATCAATTTCAACTCATTCACAATCTCCTCTGAATATTCCTTCGCCACATCCGTAATCACATAACCCGTTTTTTCGGTGGTTTTTAAATACTGCCCGATGATGTTCACTTGGTATTTCGCAAACACATTATTTATCTGTGCCAAAATCCCAGGCATGTTGTGATGAATATGCAATAAACGATGTGCATTTTCCAAGGGTGGCAATTGCAATTCCGGGAAATTAACTGACCCATAGGTGCTTCCATTATTCATGAATTGCAATAATTTCGCGGGCACAAATTCCCCAATATTCGCTTGTGCTTCTTCTGTTGACCCTCCAATATGCGGCGTCAAAATTACATTAGGCAAGCCACGCAATTCATTAACAAATTCTTCATCATTCGTTTTCGGCTCGTAAGGAAACACATCCACGGCAGCACCCCAAACCTTACCAGACTTAATCGCCGCCACCAAGGCCTCGATGTCCACCACATGACCACGCGACAAATTCAAAAAGATAACATTATCCTTCATCCATGAAAATTCTTGGGCACCAATGATATTCGTATTCGATTTCCGACCATCCACATGCAAACTCACAAAATCTGCAAGACCAAAAAGCTCCTTCAAGGACTTGCATTTCTTCGCATTTCCGAGGGCCAATTTATCCACCGCATCATAAAAATACACCTCCATGCCTAAAGCCTCGGCAATCACGGATATCTGCGTACCAATATTTCCATAGCCCACTAAACCTATTTTCTTCCCGCGAATTTCAAATGAATTCGTGGCCGACTTATCCCAAACCCCCGCATGCATTTTGCTCGATTTTTCGAAAATATTACG
>CANHCG010000271.1 GCA_947459055.1 Cytophagaceae bacterium
CGGGATGCGTTCAAAGCTGATGGCATTTTCCATAGGTAGATAAGTTTATGTATTTTGCTTAGATGAAACGACGATAAAGTCTAATTCTAAAATTGTAAAAATGCGTAAGATCGTTTTTAATGCAGGATTTCCCTTGCCTAATTCGATGGAATGAATCGTTTTGATCGCCACGCCACTTTTTTCACTTAATTCTTCTTGCCGCAATCGCAATGCATTTCGCTTCTCGCGGATAATTTTTCCAAAAATCTGTAGGTCCATAGGTTTTTAATATTCCTGCAATATGACTGATAATTTTGTTTTTTAAAAATATTCGGAATTATATTACCGAATGTTGTAAATATAATCAATTTAAATTTTACTGATTAGTTACTTGATTTTGTGATGAGTGGTAGTTGAGTTAAAACAAATAGTGGAATTCCTACGTTATCTTTGCACAATGAAAATGCGTCAATTTTTTACTTTTTTGTTTTTGTTGCTTGCTATGAGCGAGTTAATGGCTCAGAAACTTACCATCAGTGGCTATATAAAGGATTTATCGGATGGGGAAGGGATTATTGGGGCCAATGTCTATGTCAAGGAATTAAAGGTAGGGACCTCTGCGAATACGTATGGATTTTATAGTTTGACCTTAAATCCGGGCACATATACACTTATTTATTCGTCATCGGGTTATTCAAAGCTTGAAAAAATGCAGGTTTTGGATGCTAAGAACATTGAATTATCGATTGAGTTATCTCCTTTTGTGAATGAGTTGGCGGAAGTTAGGGTGACAGCACGGGCGGTGGATGAAAATGTGAAGGGAATTGAAATGTCGGTGAATAAAATTGATATTAAAACGATTAAAAAGATACCGGCTTTGCTGGGAGAGGTGGATTTGGTTCGGGCGATTCAATTGTTGCCGGGTGTATCGACCGTCGGGGAAGGGGCCTCTGGATTTAATGTGCGTGGAGGCGGGGTAGATCAGAATTTAGTTTTATTGGATGATGCCCCCGTTTATAATTCCTCGCACTTGTTTGGATTTTTCTCGGTCTTTAATCCGGATGCGGTGAAGGATGTAAAATTGTATAAAGGAGGTATTCCTGCGCAATATGGTGGTCGGGCTTCATCTATTTTGGATGTCAAAATGAAGGAGGGGAATGCGAAGAAATTAGAAATCAATGGGGGTGTCGGGGCGATATTTTCTCGTTTGTCTATTGAGGCGCCTATTGTGAAGGATAAGGCTTCATTTATAGTGGCGGCGCGGCGTTCTTATATAGATGTATTAGCCAAACCATTTTTAACTGGTAATAATGCGAATGCGGCCTTTAATTTTTATGATTTAACGGCTAAGGTCAATTACACCATCAATTCAAAAAACACGGTCTTTTTATCAGGTTATTTTGGGCGAGATGTATTTGGAACGGGTTTTGGGTTTAATTGGGGGAATTCGACTACTTCTGCGCGTTGGAACCATGTATTCTCCAACAAACTTTTCATGAATACCACGGCATTTTATAGTAATTATGATTATTTGTTGGACTCAGATTTAGAGAATAAAAGACCTAATGACTCATTTAAGTGGACTTCAAATATCGTGAATTTAAGTATCAAACCTGATTTTACGTATTATATCCAACCGGATAATACCTTGAGTTTTGGAGGTCAAATTATTTCCTATGAATTTAAACCGGGTAAGGCAGCGGCTACTTCTGGAGGAGAAAAAAGGGAATTTGGACAGGCCAATAAAAAAGGTGTGGAGTCATCGGCTTATCTAGGGCATGATTGGAAATTAAGTCCAGTGTTTTCGGTTCAATATGGTATTCGCTATTCAAATTATGCATATAAGAGTTTAAATGGGGAATATTATGATCGAATTAAGGTGCCGGAATCGACGGAGAATCCTTCCGGATATGCTTTAAAAATTAATCGAGTGAACCCCGAAACGACGGTGGCAAACTATGGGAATTGGGAGCCGCGTTTTTCAATGAAAATGAATTTAGGAGAAATGTCATCCTTGAAAGCGAGTTATAATCGATTGGCGCAATATGTACATTTAATGTCGAATACGGCTGCATCTACGCCTTTGGATGTTTGGACATCGTCGACAAATAATATTAAGCCACAGATTGCTGATCAGGTTGCTCTTGGCTATTTTAAAAATTTAGGACCCGATGGGAATAATTATGAGACTTCGGTGGAGGTGTATTACAAGGATATGCAAAATCAAATTGATTACGCGGATCGATCTAATTTGTTCTTAAATCCTTTTTTTGAAAAAGATTTATTATTTGGAGAAGGGCGGGCTTATGGAATAGAATTTTTTGTTAAGAAAAATGTGGGAAAGTTGACAGGATGGATAAGCTATACCTTGGCTCGTTCGGAACGAAAAATTGGTGGCTTGAATGGGGGGGAATGGTATGCGAATCGCTACGATCGAACCCATAATTTAAATGTGATTGGTCAGTATAGCTTGAGTGACAAATGGTCTTTTGGTGCTAATTTTGCCTATATCACGGGAGTTCCTTATTCAATTCCTTCTCAGAAATATGTGTATGAGGGAATCGCTTATCCCCAGACTTTACCGGGTACACGAGGAAATATTCGGGTGCCGGATTATAATCGCTTGGATATTTCCGCGACGAAGAAAAACAAAAAGGCTTTGTTTGGCAAAGGAAGTTCTGAATGGGTCTTTTCGGTGTACAATGTGTACAATCGGAAAAATCCTTTTTCTATTTATACACGGCCGAATGAATCAAATACCTTAAAAACCGAAGCGGTTCAATTATCCATTATAGGATCTTTTGTCCCTGCTATCACTTATAATTTCACTTTTTAGTATGACCATTTTCAAACATATCCTATTGATTTGCATCACGCTGGTAGCTTTAAGCTCTTGCGAGGAAGTGGTTTCCTTGCCTAGTCCGGCTTCAGATAATTACTTGACGGTTGAGGCTACGTTGACCAATTTACCAGGTCCTCAAAAAATCTTATTGTCTAAGTCCCAAGCTTATTTTGATAATACTGCGGTTCCCAAAATATCGAATGCTGAAGTAATTGTTAAAGATAATTCAGGAAACACCTATGTGTTTAAAGAGTCCAAGGAATTAGGAACTTATGTATGGGAACCATCAAGTTCGGTTGAAATTTTTGGGAAGGTTGGCCGTACCTATTCTTTAAGCGTCAAATGGTCAAATGAAGCATATCAGGCGATAGCCACCATGAATCGGGTACCACCTATTGATTCAATTTTGTATCAGTTTGATGAGGCGACTGGCCGACAGTCCGGCACCGAAAAACCTAAAAATGGCTATGATGCCCAGTTTTATGCTCGTGATCCGAAAGGGGATGGAGATTGTTTTCGAGTGAAGGCATATAAAAATGATAAATTATTTAATGGAACACAGAATTTGGTTTTCTTTTATGATGCAGCCTTTCAGAAGGGTGCAGGAACGGATGGTTTACTATTTATCAGTCCGATTCGCAGATCGATTTCACCTGAATTATATCAGGTTAATGATAAAATAAAAGTGGAATTGTATTCAATTTCAGAAGATCAATTTAATTTCTATTCACAAGCTCGATTAGAATTGAATAATGCGGGTTTGTTTTCTAGACCTGCGGCGAATATCCCTACGAATTTTTACAA
>CANHCG010000272.1 GCA_947459055.1 Cytophagaceae bacterium
CCGCAAAACTACAATCTTATTTTTTAGGAAACAATTAAATTTGAAATCAATTTCATGATTTTTTAAGGATTGAATGATTATTTAGAATTTTTCAAAATAAGCCTAAATTAAATTTGAATTATTTAAAGAAGGATTTGTAAGATATTTAGTGAAACAAAAAAACCTCCCAAGCGGGAGGTTTTTTGAGGTTTCGAGCGGATTCGAACCGCTGTAGAAGGTTTTGCAGACCTCTGCCTAGCCACTCGGCCACGAAACCATGATTAGGGACACAAAATTAGGATTTTTTTGCTAATCGGCAAATTTAAAATCTAAATTTGGTTCTTTCCTTTAAGACAGCGTGAAGATTGAAATTTCTGGAGGCATGCCTACGCGCCCTGGATAACCCAAATAGCCATAACCTCGATTTACATATAATTGCTGATCATCCTCGTGGTATAAGCCTGCCCATTGTTTGTAGATATATTGCGAAGGTGACCATTTGAAATCCCCTATTTTAACGCCAAACTGCGAGCCATGCGTATGCCCCGCAAAAGCCACATCGATGTCTTTGTATTTTTTCGTCACCTCCGCATTCCAATGCGATGGATCATGCGAAAGCAATAATTTAGTCGCCGCCTCCTCGGTGCCTCGATGGGCCTTTTCTAAATTTCCATACCACGGAAAACGGCCCACCCCAATGTTTTGAACCCCAATGATCGCTAGTTTCTCCCCTGACTCTTCTATAAAGCGATGCTCATCCATTAATAACTCATAGCCCATTAATTCATGCGCCTTCATTAAATCTTTTAAATTCTGTTTTTTGGCAGCAGGGCTTTTCCAGCGTACATAATCACCATAATCATGATTGCCCAACGTACTGTATACCCCTCGAGGTGCCTTTAATTTCGAAAATATCTCAAAATATTCCGTCACCTCTTTGGCCTCATTATTGACCAAATCCCCCGTAAAAAAGATAGCATCCGGTTTTTCGCGCATCAGCATTTCCACCCCTCCCTTTACCGCCGTTTTATTAAAAAAACTGCCTGTATGTATATCCGAAACTTGGGCAATGCGCATGCCCCTAAAAGCTTTTGGTAATTTTGGAATTTTCAAGGAAATCTGTTCGACCCGATAATCATGCGCTCCCGAAATAATACCAAAAGCAAATGTTGCCGCCGGTACCGCCCCCACCGCCAACGCGGCCTTGGATAAAAACTCACTCCTCGAAATGGTTCCAGGGGCATAATCATCGGAACTGATCCGCATTTTAACTCCCTTGAAAGCCCATCGTAAAATCCGTGTAATATCTTCAATCAATAAAAATAAAACGATAAACAATTTCGAAATCACCGAAATCATCACCAAAGCCATAAATGTAATTCGGATCTCATTTTTCCAAACGTTCAGGGGTAAAAAATTATAGCCCCAAATGCCCAACAAGACCAAGGAAGTAAAGCCCCAATAAGCCCACTTAACCCCGTTTTGTAAACCAGGCGAACTCTGCAGCGTGGCTGTTTTTACCGCCTGCCATACATAATAGTCAATCGCAAAAATCAGTAAAGAAATAAAGGGGACAAAAATCAATTTGTTCATGGCTTGGCTGCGCTAATGAGGTTTACAACTAATTTTGTTGTTCTTTTGTTCCAAAGGTGCAAAAAATTATGAAAAAGACAGTTAGTATTTTTGGTGGCGGTTGGGTCGGTGCACCTCTCGCATTTAAATTAGCACTTGCCGATTTCGATGTGCAAGTTTCCGCTTCTTCCGCACATAAACAAGCCGCTCATCCGAATATCAAGGTCTTGGATTTTCGTGCTGAACCGGGCATGTCAGAGCAAGACTGGATTTCGATGTGCCAATCCGAGATTCATATTTGGGCCATTCCGCCACGCAGAAAGAAAAATTCAGAAGAACATTACCTAGAAATTTTACAAGACTGGATCCAACAAGCCGATCCGGCAAAAACCTCCAAACTCATTTTCCTATCTTCGACCTCCGTTTATCAAAACGTTTCTGATATTGTAACTGAAGAATCCGAAATTCAAGAAAGTTCATTAATGGCCAAAGCCGAAGCCATTGTTCAAGCGTCTAAAATTCCCTCATTGATCCTCCGATTAGGGGGACTCATGGGTGGCGATCGGTATGTAGCGAAATATTTTTCAGGCAAACGAAACGATGGCGCGAATTGCCCCGTCAACTATATCCATAAAGATGACGTAGTCGCGCTGATTGCGCAGGCGACGGAATCCGTCCCAACAGGAATCTTTAATGTTGTCGCCCCCCAGCATCCTAGTAAAATGGAGGTGGGCATCAACGATTGCGAACAAAGAGGCCTGCCTATCGGGCTTTGGGATGATTCTCAGCCTTGTTTAGGCGGGAAAATTGTATCTGGGGATGCCCTTGCGGAACGGTTGAATTATTCATTCAAATGGCCTGATCCCCTCGAATTTCCTAAATAAGTTGTAATTCCTGAATCGCTAACCAGGCCATCAATCCAGGGCCAATTTCTAAGGCTTGCTCATCAATGTCAAAGGTAGGTGTATGAACCCCACTGATAATTCCGCGCGCTTCATTCCGAGTGCCTAAACGATAAAAACATGCATCCACATGGTGCGTGTACCAAGCGAAGTCCTCCGCAGCCATCCAGATATCCAAGTCGATCACGTTTTCCATCCCCATGTATTCTATCGCCGCTTCTTTCATTCGGCGGGTCAATGCCGGATTATTTTGTAAAAAAGGATAACCTTTTAATACCTCGAATTCACAAGTGCCCCCCATCGCCTCTGCCATTCCTTCGGCTAATTTTTTCATTTTGGCCAAGCCATCCGCACGCCATTCCTCATCCATCGCCCGAAAAGTGCCTTGGATTTTGACCTCATTTGGAATGATGTTCGTTGCACCCAGGCCTTCGATTTTCCCGAAGGTCAACACAGACGGTAAGCGGGGATTTTTGTTGCGCGAAATGATTTGTTGCATCGCCACGATAATATGCGAAGCAATCAAAATCGGATCCACACAAATATCCGGCATGGCGCCATGGCCACCTTTCCCTTTCACAGTCAAGTATAATTCATCCGCACTGGCCATGTACATCCCTTCCCGAAATCCAATTTTTCCCACAGGAATATTCGGCGCCACATGCTGGCCCAAAATCCCCGATGGAATTGGATTTTGTAAGGCACCATCCTGAATCATAATACTAGCTCCACCCGGCGCTTTTTCTTCCGCAGGCTGAAATAATAATTTAACCGTCCCTTCAAATTCCCCTCGCATTGCGTGTAAAATTTTTGCTGTTCCTAGTAAAGAAGAGGTATGTACATCATGTCCGCAAGCATGCATGACGCCTTCGCGCTGGGATTTATAAGGCACTTGGTTCGCTTCGAAGATGGGTAAGGCGTCCATGTCGGCCCGTAGGGCAACTACCTTTTTCGACGGATTTTTTCCCTCAATCAACGCAATCAGACCCGTATCCGCAATTCGGCTGGACGAAATTCCCATAGCCTGCAATTGCGCCTCCACATAAGCCTGCGTCTCTTTTTCTTGATAAGATAGTTCGGGATTTTGATGCAAATGATGACGGTTTTTGACCGTTTCTTGGGCATTTGCTAGGGAGAGGGATTTGATTTGTTCCAACAAAGTTGACATCAG
>CANHCG010000273.1 GCA_947459055.1 Cytophagaceae bacterium
TGTCTGATAGACTTGCCTGCAAATCGAACGCATGTGAAACTGATTCGGGATGAATTTGGCTCGCATAATGGGCCCATTTTTTTCCGAAAGCTCCATTGTACAGGTGCATGGATTTTTGTTCAACCAAGGATTGGCTAACAATTTCCCAGGCCTCTGTAGCGGAGGAAATAAAGTAAATTGTATAATCCGAGGGGATGTTCCATTTTTCATGTAGGCTATCCAACGTCGCCTTTAGTAATTTTTCAAATCGCGGACTGCGGTGGTTAATACTCACCATTCCTTCCTCAAAGGCCTCTTGGATAAATCCGAGGACTTCAGGGTAAACCTTGGAAGGACCTGGATAAAAAGACAGCATGATTTAAAGGAAAGATTGTAAACCTAATTCATAGCCTTTTAGGCCGAAACCCACGATACAGCCTTTACACTTCGGACTTAAATAACTATGTGAACGAAAAGATTCACGGGCATGTACGTTCGAAATATGAATTTCCAATACCGGTGTTTTAATGGAGGAAATGGCATCCGCTAATCCAATCGAGGTATGGGTATAGGCACCCGCGTTTAATAAAATACCTTCGAAGGTAAATCCGACTTCATGTAATTTATCGATCATCGCCCCTTCATGGTTCGATTGAAAATAATGCAATTCTAATTCTTGATCAAATTTGGCCTTTAACCCATGGAAATATTGTTCAAAGGTTTCATGTCCGTAAATTTCGGGTTCTCGGGTACCCAACAAATTTAAGTTCGGGCCATTCATGATAAGAATTTTTTGTCGTCCCATGGGAAAGAATTTTGGATTGTGCCGCGTAAAAATACGTATTTCCGCTAAATTTATACGATAGATCCAACAAAAAGCCCATGTGGGAAAAAGAAATCCAATCTTTTGTACATTATTTACGCATCGAACGGGGGCTTTCTGGACATTCGAACGAGGCTTATTTAAGGGATATTAGCAAACTGGCCACTTATTTAACCCCGTTAGACATTCCCGTCGAAGACATTCGAGAAAATCATCTTCTTGATTTTTTAAAGGATTTACATGGATTGGGCGTGGAAGCAAGCACTCAAGCGAGGTGTTTATCGGGTATACGTAGTTTTTTTCAATTCTTACAGTTTGAAGGACGGATTTCCGCGGATCCCACGGTGCATATCAAAAGCCCGCAGAAAGGCCGAAAATTACCTGATACCCTTTCTTTTGATGAAATTACAGCAATTCTAGAAGCAGCTGACTTGAGTACGAACGAAGGATTGCGAAATCGAGCGATGCTCGAGTTTTTATATGGTGCTGGGCTTCGTGTCTCGGAATTGGTCAATTTGAAATTAACGGATGTCTACCAAGATATTGGCTTTATCAAGGTTGTTGGCAAGGGCGATAAAGAACGATTAGTCCCTGCGGGTCGAGATGCCTTTCATTATTTAAAAGTGTATTTGGAACATATCAGGCCTCAAATTCCAGTGAAAAAAACGGCGACGAATGTGGTGTTTTTAAATCGTCGGGGTAGTGGGCTCAGTCGGGTGATGGTGTTTTTAATTTGTAAAGATTTGGCCACTAAGGCTGGAATTATGAAGACAATAAGTCCCCATACCTTCCGGCATTCCTTCGCGACACATCTGATTGAAGGCGGAGCGGATTTGCGGGCGGTTCAAGAAATGTTGGGCCATGAATCGATTCTCACCACCGAGATTTACACCCATGTGGATCGTGCCTTTTTGAGCCAAATGGTACGTGATTTTCATCCCATGAGTGGCCGGAAATCGGATTTATAAAGCTGATTCTTCTGGATAGGGAATAAAAACGAAATTGGTAAATTGTCCATCTACGACAAATAAACACGCAAATTCCTCAATGTCCTTGTAGTTTTGAATGAATAATTCTTGGTTTTCCTCAGAGATCAATTTTCGTTGTATAAATTCCTCCAATAAAGACGCGTGGTAATTCCATTTGTTTTCATTCAATTCATTGATGCCAATTAATTTTTGGCCAATATCTATCGGGCGCTGCGAACTTACGAAAATCGGGAAATCAGAAAATCCTCGCTTTTTGATTTGATAAGCCGCTTCTTTCAACGCTTCAGATACCTTAATAAAATCACTAGAAATTAAACCCAAGTATTTTCCATTCAAATCTGGGGAATTCGGGGCATTCGATAAGGCGGTATAATCTTCGATCATGTTAACTTTTGCTGAGTAATAATAATTGGATGTCCTTGATGGGCTTTTTGTTTAATTTCCCAACAAGGGGATGGGTCACATGCCCTTTGAAACAATAAACCCCCTTCATAAAGGATTTACCTTGCCAAAGCATTTCTTCTACGCCACCTGTTTTTCCCGCTTTCAATAGGAAGGAAGTAATCAAATTACTCATAGCCAAACTCGCAGTATGGCCTACCAAGGACGGGATATTGGGCACGCAATAATGGCTAACCCCATATTTTTCAAAGGTAGGCCTTGATAAAGTCGTTAATTCCGATGTTTCAAAACAGCCTCCTTGGTCGATGCATACGTCCATAACCAGCGTGCCCGCTTTCAAATTACTGACCATTTCTTCGGTAACTACGCAGGGGGTAATGCCAGATTCGGAGCGAAGTGCCCCAACAATCACGTGGGCATCTTGCAAGGCCTTCGGTAGATTTTCAGAATCAATCACCTGGGTAACAAGTGGAAAACCGAGGTTTTGTTTTAAGCGTTGGAGTTTATAAATATCTTTATCAAACACCTGGATTTGGATACCAGCATGCCAGGCGCTGCGCGCGATTTGCTCAACGACCTCCCCTGATCCCAATAAAACCAAATGACAGGGTGGAACGCCCGTCACATTCCCTAATAAAATACCTGGGGAGCCTTTTTTATGCAATAATTCGCTGGCAATGGGCAGGATTAATTGGCCAGCAATTTCGGCCATAATCTTCACGAATGGGAAACCGCCGCCGTTATCTTCGGCATATTCGAGTCCCAAGGCTAGAATTTTCTTAGCATTTAGGAGGTCTAGGATCTCGCCACTCATGTGCTGATGAGAAGCGCAAGAAATAAGAGTTTTACTTGGTTTCATTTGGGTGATTTCGTCAGCGCTAGGCGCTTGTATTTTAATGACGAGATCACTTTTCCAAATGGATGAAAGCTCTTGAGTGACTTGTGCGCCGGCCAATAAATAATCGGCATCTGAGAAGCCAGCACGTTCGCCGGCTGATTTTTCAATGAGAATTTCGTGGCCATTGGCGACCAATAATTGTACCGCTTGTGGACTTAAAGCGATGCGATTTTCATCAGGATTGGCTTCTTTTGGAATCCCAAGATGAATGCTTTTGGCATTTTTTTTCGTCCAAGACATGGCTTCCATGGGTAGGATGCCTTGTTGGGCTAATAATTCCTGAAATTGTGAGGATTCGTTCATGAGGGCCAATGACATATTAATTTACGCGTATTTTCGTTCACATGAGCCATTTGGAAGCGAACATGTGGAATATTCCATAGCTCTTCAGCCTGTTCCGGCCATTCAATAAAACACAAATGTCCGGAATCTAGGTATTCTTCGATGCCGATATCTATCGCCTCTGCCGTATTTTTTAATCGATACAAATCAAAATGGTAGACCGGTTTTCCATCTTTAGTTTCGTAA
>CANHCG010000274.1 GCA_947459055.1 Cytophagaceae bacterium
AATCCAAACTTAAGATGACCGTTTTACCCTTGTCGTCTTTGGTCTTTTTATAAAATCCTTGGCCGGTTTTATCGCCGAGCCATTTGTTTTCGATTAATTTTTGCATCATCGAAGGCAAAGCGAAAATCGACTTGCTTTCGTCATTTGATAATGTCGCATGTAGGTTATTAGCCACATGAACGGTCGTGTCCAAACCTACGACATCAGAAAGACGGAAGGTGCCGGATTTCGGTCGGCCTACAACTTTCGAGGTTAATTTATCCACTTGCTCTACCGTCAGGCCTAATTCCTCGACCACTTTCATCGTCTGCATCATGGAATAAACGCCGATGCGATTGGCGATAAAGGCCGGTGTATCCTTACAAAGCACGGTGGTTTTGCCCAATTGCGTTTCGCCATAGGCTAATAGGAAATCGATCACTGACGCATCCGTTTTCGGGGTCGGGATGATTTCTAATAAGCGCAAATAGCGAGGTGGGTTAAAGAAGTGAGTGCCACAAAAATGGGCTTGAAAATCGGCTGAACGACCTTCCGCCATCAGATGAATCGGAATGCCGGAGGTATTCGAGGTAATTAAAGTGCCTGGTTGACGGAATTGCTCGACGCGCTCGTAGATCGATTTTTTGATTGCCAAATTCTCCACGACCACTTCCATGATCCAGTCGGCATCGCTGATGCCGGAGAGGTTATCTTCGAAATTCCCAACTTGGATATTCGCCGCAAAACCGGCTTGATATAAAGAAGCGGGTTTAGATTTAAGGGTTTGTTGGAACGCCGCATTCACAATTCGATTGCGAACCGCCGGACTTTCTAGTGTCAGGCCTTTGGCAGCTTCCTCCGCGCTTAATTCCTTGGGCGCGATGTCGAGCAAGAGCACTTGCACCCCGATGTTTGCGAAATGACAGGCTATTCTTGAGCCCATAATTCCCGAGCCTAAGATGGCTACTTTTTTAATGGAACGATTCATGCGTAAGCTTTTTGTGTAAGGCGTAAATATACGGATTATTTAAAATGTTATGCAAGCATACCAAATTAAATTTTGGTGATAAAAATCAATTTTTAAGCGCCTAAATTCTGTGAGTAGGCGCGTCATTTAGGCTTTTTCCGCGGCGATTATATCTCGAATGATTTTGATATGATGCAAGGTATGAATTTCAAGAAATCGCATAGTTTCTTTTTTGTTTATTTTACCAAAATAGGGGTGTTCCACAAATTGTTTGGGATGTGCATTTAACACTTGAGCTATGGCCTCTTTTGTTTTCAAGATATGTTTTGTCAAACTTTCCTCTGAGAACTCATCGGGCAACACATATTTGGGTGCTCTCGCTTTTCCTCGAGGCATTTTCCCTGTCCAAAGGATAAGAGTTTTCGTCAAATTAAATTTGGAGGTAAATTGGCCTGGGTCGGAAGCTAAAAAACCCTTCACCACAAATCGAATCGTCATTAAACTATGTTCGATTTGCCAACCCACCGTGCTCGCACTAATTCCTTCATTTCTTTTTTCCATGGATGGAATGTAGCTGGCTAATTCTTCGAGATATGCGTCAAGTTTTTTCATGGTTTCTCGGTTTGTTTAAAATTAAAATTCAAGATAGGTATTTGGAATGGATGAATCATTCATTCATTGTTTTTGTTCAACTATTCGATACCGCGTTTTATTTTTATCTCCGATTTTTTGAATCAGGTTCAGTTCGGTTCCTTTTACTAAATCGCGACTGGCTGTTGCCGTTGAAATATCCTTGAAAACATACATGTAGTCTTTTCTAGAAAATTCTGATTTATTTATTTGAATAAAGTACTCAAGCCGATGAATGTCTGTCATCGTCCGATTCGAATATTGAAGTAGGTTTGCCAAAGCCTGATCGATCACCTCCAACATATATTCGATAAATGGTGTGGACATTCCTGTTTTATCACTGGCTGATAAGGCTTGATAATAGGCTTCTTGTGTGGCATGTATCAAAGTCTCCAAAGGGAGTGTTTCAAAAACAGGGAATTCTCGACTTAAAAGAAGAGTTTGCCATAATCTACCCATCCGGCCATTCCCGTCAATAAAGGGATGAATAAATTCCATTTCATAATGAAAAACGCAACTTTTGATTAACATCATATCATCGCCCTTTTTCAAATAATCAAAAAGGTCCCTCATCAAAAAAGGTACATTTTCAAAAGGGGGCGCGACATGGGCTAATTTTTCCCCTTTCACGATGCCGACTCCTTGTTTTCGATAAACCCCAGGCTTCTCCACAAGTCCTTTCATTAAGGCTTCATGCGCTTGTAAATAGGATTTATTCGAATATGGATTGAAGCTGTTTAATGAATCATAGACCTTCAAGGCATTCATAACCTCCAAGATATCCTTTTGAGGCCCTATCACGCGTTTATTTTCCAAAATAGCCGAAACCTGATCTATCGTTAACGTGTTTCCCTCCATCTGCAAGGAAGAATGTACCGTTTTGATTTTGTTTTGCTTGCGTAATTGCGGACTTTGTCTTTGCAAATAATTTGCATTTACCTCGCCCAATTTTAGCGAAATGGAGCTAATGAAATGAAAAATTCGACTTGTTATCTCATAGGGGGGCTTCATTGATACTATCATATGATACTATCAAAGATAAATAAAAAGAGAAACAAAAACGAAATCAAAAACTGATTTTCATGTTTTACGCATAACTCGACGTCGGCTCGCAAGCACAAACCAAATTCCGATCGCCATAGGCAGAATCGATCCGCGAGACAGTCGGCCAGAATTTCCCTGCCTTCACATAAGGCAAGGGGAACACCGCTTTTTCTCTCGAATACGGACGCGTCCATTCGCCAGTCAATACGATGCTTTGTGTATGGGGTGCGTGTTTCAACACATTGTTTGCCTTATCCGCTTTACCTTCTTCAATTTCGCGAATCTCAGCCCGAATGCCCAAAAGCGCATCGCAGAAGCGGTCTAATTCTTGCTTGTTCTCGGATTCCGTTGGCTCGATCATCAAGGTCCCCGCCACCGGGAAAGATAGGGTAGGCGCATGGAAACCATAATCCATTAAGCGTTTCGCGATGTCTTCCGCTTCCACGCCCGCTGAGAGTTTGAATGGCCGACAATCCACAATCATCTCATGCGCACAACGACCTTGTGAACCTGTATATAAAATCGGGAATTCTTTTTCTAAGCGCGCTTTGATGTAATTCGCATTTAAAATCGCTGTTTCCGTCGCCCGCGTTAATCCCTCGCCGCCCATCATCGCAATGTAGGCATAGGAAATCGCCAAAATACTCGCTGATCCCACCGGTGCCGCCGAGACCGCGCCATGCGCTTCCGCCTGAATTGTATCCGTCATCACGTGACCCGGTAAAAATGGCACTAATTGACGCGCAACGCCAATCGGCCCCATGCCTGGTCCACCCCCACCATGTGGAATACAAAAGGTTTTATGCAAGTTCAAATGGCATACATCCGCCCCAATTCGCGCCGGAGAGGTCAATCCCACCTGCGCGTTCATGTTCGCGCCATCCATATACACTTGACCGCCAAATTCATGAATCATATCGCAAATCTCAATGATCGTCTCCTCAAACACCCCATGGGTACTTGGATAGGTCACCATCAAGC
>CANHCG010000275.1 GCA_947459055.1 Cytophagaceae bacterium
TACGAACGCCGCGGCTTTCGAAAAAGCAGGTATTACTTTTGCTTTAACGACGCATGGCTTGCGGGAAGTAGGCCAATTTTTACCTAACGTCCGCAAAGCTATTCAAATGCGCTTAAGCGGGCAAAAAGCGCTCGAGGCAATGACGTCTGCGCCTGCTGGATTATTGGGGATATCGGACCAAGTGGGAAGCCTGGACCCTGGTAAATGGGCCAATTTTCTCATCACCACTGGACCCATTTTTTCCGATAAAACTCAAATTGTGGAAAACTGGATTCAAGGAAATGCGTATGCCCAAGCATCAGAAGCCTGGAATGATATATCAGGGAAATATGCCTTGAATATCGGGAAATCCTCATTTAGCTTAAAAATTACAGGCGAAGCTGGCGCGTACAAAGGCCAAATCATCGGTAAGGATACCATTGCGGCGGAGATAAGCCAAAAAGAATCCTTGGTGAACCTAGGTTTTACATCGAAAGCTGATAAAGGCAAAAAAACGCGCTTGACTGGTACTTTGCAAGGAGGAAAGTGGCAAGGAACGGGCCAATTGGCCAATGGCGATTGGGTGTCTTGGCAAGCAGTTCGCGAGGCAAATGCCCCTTCAGATAGTTCAAGAAGAATGCCGGCGAAAGCTGAGGAATTAGGGGCAGTCGTATTCCCTTTCAATGGCTATGGACAAAAAACAATCCCTAAATCGGAAACGATTTTGATTAAAAACGCGACAGTTTGGACGAATGAAAAATCAGGAATTTTACAGGGATCGGATGTGCTTGTGAAACAAGGGAAAATCGTTCAAGTAGGGAAAGGACTTAAAGATGCTTCTGCGCGTGTCATTGACGGAACTGGCAAACATGTGACTGCGGGAATCATCGATGAACACTCGCACGTAGGGGCGACTGGTGGCATTAATGAATGTTCGCAATCGGTTACAGCGGAAGTGCGAGTAGCTGATGTAATCGATCCGGAAGATGTGGATATGTATCGCCAATTAAGTGGTGGGGTTACCTCAAGCCATATTTTACATGGGAGTTGTAATACGATTGGTGGTCAAACCCAATTGTTGAAATTCCGCTGGGGTCAAACGGCTGAAGGCTTGAAATTTGCGAATTGGGATCCGTTCATCAAATTCGCGCTTGGCGAAAATGTGAAGCGCTCTTACAATGTATCCAATGCTCGCTTCCCAGATTCGCGCATGGGCGTGGAGCAAGTATTAACGGATGCCTTCACCCGGGCACAAGATTATGCGAAACAAGGACCGGGCAAGCGGATTGATTTGGAATTGGAGGCATTGGTAGAGATTTTACAACACAAACGTTTCATCACCTGCCATTCTTATGTACAAAGTGAGATTACGGCGATGCTTCGGGTGGCAGACAAATTTGGCTTTACGGTAAATACGTTTACTCATATTTTGGAAGGCTATAAAGTAGCGGATAAAATGAAGGCGCATGGGGCGAATGCATCAACGTTCTCGGATTGGTGGAATTATAAAATGGAAGTATTAGATGCGATTCCGGCGAATGCGTATATCATGCAGAAAGTTGGCCTTAATGTAGCCATCAATTCAGATGATGCTGAAATGGCACGTCGCTTAAACCAAGAGGCTGCCAAATCTGTAAAATATACGGGTATGTCAGAGGAAGACGCCTTGAAAATGGTGACCTTGAATCCAGCGAAAATGCTACATGTGGCGGATCGTGTGGGTAGTATCAAAGAAGGAAAAGATGCCGATTTGGTGATTTGGTCGGATCATCCCTTGAGTATTTATGCGAAATCGGAGAAAACGATTGTTGATGGTGCCGTGGTTTTTGATCGGGACTTGGATGCGAAATTACAGGCCGATTTAAAAGTGGAAAAGCAACGATTGGTTCAAAAAATGATCGCTGCCAAAAAGGGGGGTGCATCGACTCGTGTTGCGGCTCCTTCTTTCAAAGCGGAAAATATGTGTGAAGAGGATCATAACCACGGCAAAAGTCTTTGGGATCGCATTTCACACCGAATGATTATTACAGAAAACTAAAAAAGAAATAGACATGAAAAATATATTCATCATCGCATTAGGGTTCGTTTCTTTTGGCGTTTTCGCGCAAGAAACCATGCATCCTTCCCCGGCGCAATCGAAGACGATTGTGATTACTGGGGCAACGTTGCACGTGGGTAACGGGACCGTTCGCACCGGAACCGTTGTGATTGAAAAAGGGAAATTAAAAATAGAGGCAACGGCCCCTGCGCTTACCTCGGCGGTGGAACACATCGATGCCACGGGAAAACACGTCTATCCGGGGATTATTGCACCGAATACGAATTTGGGTTTAGTTGAGGTTAGCTCGACAAAATCGACCGTTGATTACGAGGAATTAGGTGAAATTCATCCGAACATTCGTTCGATTGTAGCCTATAATACGGATAGCAAGGTTATTAATACCTTACGGACAAATGGGGTTTTATTGGCTCAAATTGTCCCGCAGGGAGGTTTGATACCTGGTACGTCGACGGTGGTCCAATTGGATGCTTGGAACTGGGAAGATGCTGCTTATGCGATGGACAATGGGGTTCATATGACGATGCCGGCGCTGATTAATCGGCCGAATAATGTGGGTTTTCGTCGGCGCGAGCCTGAAGGAGATCCGGTGAAAATGGGTTTGGAGCGTATCGCGACGGCACGGGTATTTTTTAAAGAGGCGCAGGCCTATTTAAATGAAAAAACGCATGCGGAGGGGAATTTAAAATATGAGGCTTGCAAAGGGCTTTTTGATCGGACGAAGTCGTTATATGTGCATTGTGATTTAGTGAAGGAGATGTTGGCCGCCATTCAATTTGCCAATGAATTCAAATTCAAACTAGTCATTGCCGGTGGAGCAGATTCGTGGATGATTGCCGACATTTTGCGCGAAAATAATGTCGCAGTGATTCTTTCGGAACCACATAGTTTACCCGCTACGGATGATGATGCGGTGGACCAACCCTACAAAACAGGAGCGATGTTGCAAAAAGCCGGTGTGCTTTTTACCATTTGCCAAGACGCAGGGGACGGCTACACCCAACAACGAAATTTGCCATTCCAAGCTGGAACCATGGCCGCTTATGGCTTAACGCAAGACCAAGCCTTGCAAGCGATTACCTTAAACGCAGCAAAAATTTTAGGGATTGATTCCCGGACTGGAAGTCTTGAAAACGGAAAAGATGCGAATATTTTAATTAGTTCTGGGGATTTATTAGATATGAAATCGAGCCAAGTGACGCACGCTTTCATTCAAGGTCGGGCGATCGACTTAGCGAATAAACATACGCAACTATTCGATCGATATAAGTATAAATATTCGATCAAATAAAGTGTCATAACTATATGAAGAAGAGGGCCTTAGGTCCTCTTTTTTTGGTTATAGACTAGGTCGTTTGGGGCTTTTTTGTCATTTAACGCCGATTCTATGTCATTAAAAGAGAATGAAAATCAGTTTAATTATTTTTCTAAAATATTTGGGAGGGATTGTTTGCTTATTTGGTAACATTTCCAAATATTTCCCTCATGCTTTAACCACTAAAAACCCTCCAGTCCATGAAAACCAAGTTAAATTTTTCCGTTCTCTTGATTAAATCGCGGCA
>CANHCG010000276.1 GCA_947459055.1 Cytophagaceae bacterium
TGTCAAATCGGGGGATTGGGCCTTATTCCCAACTTTCATTGGGGGTCAATTATTGGGCGCGATGCTAGGTCAATTATTAGTTTGGATTCATTACAAACCCCATTACGACATCACTGAAGATGCTGGGGCAATTAAAGCCTCTTTCTGTACGGACCCTGCCATTCCAAACACGCTCTTTAATTTTATATCGGAGGCTTTTGCCGCCGCTTTAGCCATTGTTGCCTTAGGCACCTTTTCGACCATCGAACATGGCTTAGGACCTTTTTTAGTGGGGATTTTAGTTTGGGCGGTTGGCCTCGGCTTGGGAGGCACCACTGGATATGCGATCAATCCCGCACGTGATTTGGGCCCGCGCATCATGCATGCTATTTTACCGATTCCCAATAAAGGAAGTTCAGACTGGTCATATGCCTGGATTCCGGTGGTAGGTCCAGCGGCAGGTGCGGTATTGGGTGCCTTTATATTGACTTTAAACTAAATTTCTATGTACATCGGATCCATCGATCAAGGAACCACCAGTTCCCGATTCATCATTTTTAATAAAGGCGGGGAAATTATTTCCATGGGCCAAAAAGAGCATAAACAGATTTATCCACAGGCGGGATGGGTCGAACATGATTCTGATGAAATTTGGCGAAATACCCAGGAGGTCATCGGATTAGCACTCGGTAAAGCAAATTTATCTGCGAAAGATTTAGCGGCAGTGGGTATTACGAACCAACGCGAAACCACCCTTGTCTGGAATAAAATCACGGGGAAACCCTATTACAATGCCATCGTTTGGCAAGATACACGTGTCGGTTCTGAATTAGCCGAACTCGCTAAAGACGGCGGCATGGATCGTTTTCGTGCCAAAACAGGTTTGCCTTTAGCCACCTATTTCAGCGGTTTGAAACTACGCTGGTTACTCAATAACATTGAAGGACTGCGCGCAGACGCTGAAAAAGGCGAGGCGATTTTTGGGAATATGGATACGTTCATCGCTTGGAATTTAACTGGAGGAATAGATGGGGGGATCCACATCACCGATGTCACGAATGCCAGTAGGACCCAATTGATGGATCTGCAAACTTGCCAGTGGGATGATGAAATATTAACAGTTTTGGGAATCCCAAAAGCCATGTTGCCCGAAATCAGGTCTAGCTCGAAAGTCTATGCAAAGGCGAAAGGCGTACTTGGCGGTGTTCCATTAGCCGGTATTTTAGGGGACCAACAAGCCGCGCTTGTCGGCCAAACCTGTTTCAACCCAGGCCAAGGCAAAAATACCTATGGCACAGGCTGTTTTCTATTGATGAATACGGGAACGAAAGCGATTCCTTCGGCATTTGGCTTGTTAACCACCGTGGCATACCAATTAGGCGACGAGCCTGTACACTATGCATTGGAAGGCTCTGTGGCCATCACAGGCGCCTTAGTCCAATGGCTACGGGATAACTTGGGCATCATCAAAAATAGCCCAGACATTGAAAAATTAGCAAAAGAAGTGGAAGATAATGGCGGTTGCTATTTTGTTCCTGCCTTTTCAGGCCTTTACGCACCCTATTGGAAGCAAGATGCACGTGGTGTCCTAGTGGGTCTTACTCGATACATCAATAAATCACACATCGCACGCGCGGCCTTGGAAGCTACGGCTTTTCAAACGTGGGAAGTATTGGAAGCGATGGAAAAAGATGCCGGTATTCCGATAACTTCCTTGCGGGTAGATGGGGGCATGGTGGTGAACCAATTGCTCATGCAATTCCAGTCTGATATTTTAGGGGAAGAAGTTATTTGCCCAAAAATCATTGAAACCACCGCACTCGGGGCTGCCTATGCAGCAGGATTAGCCGTGGGCTATTGGGAAAATCTAGATGATTTACGTAAAAATTGGGCAATTGCCCATACTTGGAAGCCAAATATGGAAACTAGTAAACGCGAAAAGATGCGCCAACAATGGAAAAAAGCAGTAACAAAAAGCTTCGACTGGGCCGAAGATTAAATGCGGTTGTTTTCGCGGTCTACAGAAGTCGTGCCGTAAGCAGGACAATTAGCAGAGGAAGAAGACGAGGAAGTCGGGCAGCCTTGCACCAACAATAAGCAAAAAGCAAAAACGGCGAAGTATTTTTTCATAATTATACTGTTTCTAGTTTTTTAGTAACGACTTTATTTTCTGTTTTATTGTTCTTAACCTCATTGTATCCCAAAATGGTTAACATCGGGCCACTTAGTTGTTCCTCAGAGAACAAGCGCGTGGTAACGGTTCCATCTTCTAAACGGTCAACAATCACGTGTTTAGGCGCAGGAATTAAGCAATGTTGGATTCCTCCGTATCCACCCAAGGACTCTTGATAAGCACCCGTGTGGAAAAAGCCGACGAACTGACGCTCGGACTCCTCCTCAAAAATAGGTAAATATAAATCAGAACTATGCGCTTCCGTATTATAAAAATCCATCGAGTCGCACGTTAATCCGCCTAAGTTCACTTTTTGATACGGCATGCCCCAGTTATTCACCGGCAACATGATGTATTTTTGGTTCATTCCCCACGAATCTGGCAATTGCGTAATGAAAGAACCATCGATCATGTACCATAACTCCTTATCATTCTGAAGCTTTTGGTCTATAATTTCATATAATACCGCGCCACTTTCCCCTACCGTGTATGAACCAAACTCGGTGAAAATATTGGGTACAGGCACATTGTTCTTATTGCAAATCCAAGAAATCGATTCCACGATTTCATCAACCATGGCCTGGTAATCATAATTGAACTGCAAAGAAGTTTGAATCGGTAAGCCTCCGCCCAAATCGATCGAATCTAATTCAGGACAGATCTTCTTCATTTCACAGTATTTGTAAATAAATCGGCTTAATTCAGACCAATAATAAGCACTATCCTTAATCCCAGTATTAATGAAGAAATGCAGCATCTTCAAATTAAAGCGAGGATTTGGCTTAATTTTTTCTTCAAATAATTTATTGACATCCGAGTAGCGCAATCCTAAACGCGAGGTATAAAAAGCAAAATCCGGCTCCTCGTCTGTGGCAATGCGTATGGCTAAATTTACCTTATCTGCGGTCACCGACTTTTCATAAAAATCGATTTCCTTTAAGTTATCGAGGATAGGAATGCAATTAAATCCATCATTGATCAACTCCGAAATGTATTGCGTATATAAAGGCTGTTTATAGCCATTACAAAGGATATAAGTAGATTTGGATATTTTTCCTTGTTGGAACATATCCCGTATTATCGGAATATCAAACGCGCTACTTGTTTCCAAATGCACGTGTTGTTTCAACACTTCCTCCAAAATAAATGAAAAATGGGATGATTTGGTACAATAGCAATAGGTATAATTACCTTTATAATTGTACTTTTTGATCGCATTACGGAACAATAATTTGGCATTATCAATATGCTCGGAGATCTTAGGCAAATAGGAAATTTTCAAAGGGGTTCCGTATTGCTTAATGATTTCCATCAAGGGCACATTATTAAACAACAATTCATTGTTCTCATTGATATTAAACTCCCGAGTTGGGAATTCGATGGTTTGATCAATTAGATCGATGTAATTTTTCATTTCTAAACCTTTGAGTTTGTGGAAAAA
>CANHCG010000277.1 GCA_947459055.1 Cytophagaceae bacterium
AATTAGTACAAGGTACAGTAAATGGAGACGGAGATCAGGTTATCTCAGGTTTTGATAAAATAGAAGAAGGCAAAAAAGGGAGTATCTCCTTTTTAGCTAATCCCAAATACGAGGCATTTTTATACGAAACAGGGGCCACAGCGGTCATTGTTTCGAATCAATTAGAACTAAAAAAGCCCGTGCAATCCGCACTTATTCGCGTCAATGATCCTTATATAGCTTTCACGGTCTTACTTCAGAAGTATCAGGAAATTATCGCCGTAAAACCTACAGGAATTCAACAACCTTCCTATATAGATGAATCTGCCAAAATAGGCGAATCCGTATTTGTCGGTCGATTTACTAACATTGAAGCGAATGTATCTATTGGAAATCATACGCAAATTTATGATCGGGTGAGCCTTGGAAAAAATGTAACAATTGGTTCCAATTGCGCTATCTATCCAGGTGTCGTGATCTATTCAGATTGCATCATCGGAAATGACGTTGTGATTCATGCCAACTCAGTCATAGGTTCTGACGGTTTTGGCCATGCGCCACAGTCTGATGGAACATTTAAAGCGATTCCTCAGTTGGGAAATGTCGTAATTGAAGACCAAGTATCGATAGGATCTAACACAACGATTGATCGGGCGACAATGGGTTCAACGATTATTCGAACAGGGGTTAAAATTGATAATTTGGTGCAAATCGCACACAATGTGGAAATAGGCCAACATACCGCAATCGCCGCTCAAACGGGCATTTCAGGTTCTACTAAGGTAGGGGAAAATTGTTTAATTGCGGGCCAAGTAGGTGTTGCCGGTCACATTACCATCGCGCCACGAACGATTGTAACGGGTCAATCGGGCGTTACAAAAACGGTCAAAGTTCCAGGACAAACATTGGGTGGAACCCCGGCATCCAATAATGTGGATTTCTTGAAGAGAAACGCGTTAATCAGGCAATTACCTGAAATATTAGAAAAATTTAACCAAAAAAAATAAGTAAATTAGTTGACTTACCCTTCTTATGAATAATAAGCAACATAGCATTTCCAAATCAGTTACCCTTAGTGGCGTAGGCTTACATACAGGCGTTACGGCGAATATGACATTTTTACCTGCGCCGGCTAACCATGGAATAAAATTTCAACGAGTAGATTTACCGGGCCAACCCATCGCAGATGCGGATGTCGATTATGTTGTGGATACCTCACGTGGCACAACCATCGAACATAATGGTGCACGTATTAACACAGTAGAACACGTATTAGCTGCCCTCGTCGGGATGGAAATCGATAATATCCTCATCCAATTAGATGGTCCTGAACCACCGATTATGGATGGAAGTTCCATCAAATTTGTGGAAGCAATCAAGGATGCGGAACCATTTGAACAAGAAGCACACCGTAAATTCTTTGAAGTTACCGAAGAAGTTCGGTTCAAAGATCCAGATAAAGACATTGAATTAGCCGCTTTGCCATTAAATGATTATCGAATGGCGGTGATGGTGGATTATAATTCGAAGTTTTTATCGAGCCAGCATGCGAATTTAAGTCACGTATCCCAATTTGAACGTGGATTTGCGATGTGTAGAACCTTTTGTTTCGTACATGAATTAGAAGTCTTATATAAAGCAGGTTTAATTAAAGGGGGAGATTTAAATAACGCCATCGTGATCGCAGATCGGGATTATTCAGAAGCGGAATTGGCGCATTTATCTGAGGTATTAGGAAAACCCAAAGTGAGTGTTTCAAAGGAAATCGGCATTTTAAATAATACCAATCTGCACTTTCCCAATGAAATGGCCCGTCATAAATTATTGGACTTGATGGGTGATTTAGCCTTAGTAGGTCGTCCTATCAAGGCTCAGATCTTAGCCTCTCGGCCAGGCCATGCTTCAAATGTGGAACTGGCTAAAAAAATCAAGAAATTGATGCTCGAAACGGAGAAGAACAATGTTCCTATTTACGATCCGAAGCAACCGCCTATTTGTTCACACGAACGGATTTATGAATTATTACCCCATCGCTATCCATTCCAAATGATTGATAAAATCATTTATTTGGACGACAACAGCGTCGTGGGAGTAAAAAATGTAACTATGAATGAAAATTATTTCATGGGGCATTTTCCAAATAACCCGGTAATGCCAGGCGTGATGCAAGTAGAAGCAATGGCTCAAACGGGTGGCATTTTAGTGTTAAGTTCCGTACCAGATCCAGAAAATTATTGGCCCTACTTAGTGGGCATCGAAAATTGTCGCTTTCGGAGAAGCGTAATTCCGGGAGATACAGTTATCTTTAAATGCGAATTATTAGCACCGATTCGAAGAGGTATCGCCAAAATGATTGGTAAAGCTTATGTTTCAGGTCAGGTAGTTTGTGAGGCAGAAATGACTGCCAGTTTAGTACGAAAATCCTAAGTTGATCCTATGACCCATCCACTAACTTCCATACATCCTTCAGCTATACTTGGTTCAAATGTAAGCATTGATCCATTCAGTGTTATTCATGAGGATGTGGAAATTGGAGATGGCACATGGATCGGATCAAATGTAACTATATTCCCAGGTGCTAGGATAGGTAAAAATGTTCGCATCTTTCCAGGAGCTGTCATTTCAGCGATTCCGCAAGATTTAAAATTTGGCGGGGAAGTTACCACGGCAGAAATTGGCGATCATACGACGATTCGAGAATGTGCGACAATCAATCGGGGTACTTCTGATCGAATGAAAACGGTGATAGGTCAACATTGCCTCATCATGGCCTATGTTCATGTAGCCCATGATTGTGTTGTGGGTGATCATTGTATCATAGCTAATTCAGTTCAAATGGCAGGCCATGTGAATTTAGGTGATTTTGCTATAATTGGCGGTTCGTCGGCCGTTCATCAATTCGCTAATATAGGCCGACACGTTATGATTTCTGGAGGTTCATTAGTACGCAAAGATGTCCCTCCTTTCACAAAATCAGGCAGGGAACCACTTACCTATGCGGGAATTAATTCGATAGGGCTAAAAAGAAGAGGGTTTACCGATGAGCGAATCGCTGAAATTCAGGAAGTATATCGTTATGTGTATTTAAAAGGACTTAATAATCAAGATGCTTTGACGCAAATTGAAGCCAATATACAAGCCTCGCCTGAACGAGATGAAATCATTACTTTCATCCGAAACTCCGAAAGGGGTATCATGAAAGGATAATCAACCTAGCCATGAAAATTCTTGCCGAACATGTGGAGAAAAAATTCCGACAAGAATTAGTCATCAATAATTTCAATTATACATTCGAAGCTGGAAATTCATATGCATTAACTGGACCGAATGGCTCAGGGAAGTCAACCCTATTGAAAATACTATCTCAGTATTCCTTACCTACCCAAGGAACTATTGAATTCATTCAAAACGAGCTCATAATACCCTCTGACGAAGCATTTCGATACACTTCCTTTGCCGCGCCCTATACTGAATTGATCGAGGAATTTAGTCCATTCGAACTAATTGATTTCCTACGAAAATCACACTTTTTACCTGAGAAATTTGATATCGAGGCATTCGAGGCCTATGCAGAGTTAAAAACGTCACGAACCAAACTAATCAAAAACTTTTC
>CANHCG010000278.1 GCA_947459055.1 Cytophagaceae bacterium
AAATGGCGCGCGATGCGGGCTCATGGCGTCGATGAAAAATACATCACGGGACATGCTAGTGACGAGGAGAAGTTCATGAAATGGGCTGAAACGGTCCCATATACCATGCGGAATCCCTTGTATCACTGGACACATTTGGAATTGCAACGTTATTTCGGGGTGACCGAGGTATTAAATGCAGATTCTGCGAAGCGGATTTATGACCATTGTTCAGCGCTTTTGCGCACAAAAGAATATTCCGTTCGGAATTTATTGCGCAAAATGAACGTGAAAGTACTTTGTACGACCGACGATCCAATCGATTCCCTCGAATTCCACCAAGCCATCGCGGCAAGTGGATTTAAAATTAAGGTATTGCCCACTTTTCGTCCGGATAAGGCCATGGCCGTGGATGATGAATTAACTTTTATCGAGTATGTAAACGCGCTTTCAAGCGTAGTTGGTTATTCGATTTCTTCCCTTTCTGAATATAAAAAGGCGATTCAAGAGCGCCATGATTTCTTCCATAAGATGGGCGGACGTTTGAGCGATCACGGATTAGAGCATGTGTACGCTGAAGACTATACGGAAGCGGAAATTGAGCATATTTTTAGTCGTTTAGTGGCTGGCAAATCAATTAATGCGCGGGAAAAATGGCAATTTAAATCGGCGATGTTGGTGTATTTTGCACATTTAGATCATGCGAAGGGTTGGACCCAACAGTTCCACCTGGGCGCCCTACGGAATAACAATGCCCGTTTATTGGGATCATTGGGACCTGATACGGGATTTGATTCGATTGGTGATTTCGAACAGGCGAAACCTTTATCGAAATTTTTGAATACGTTGGATTCAACGAATCAGTTGGCCAAAACGATTTTATATAATTTAAATCCGCGGGATAATGAATTATTGGCCACAATGACGGGGAATTTTCAGGATGGAACGATCGTTGGAAAAATGCAATTCGGCTCGGGTTGGTGGTTTTTAGATCAAAAAGATGGGATGGAAAAGCAAATTAATGCCTTGTCGAATATGGGGATGTTGAGTCATTTCGTGGGGATGTTGACCGATTCGAGAAGTTTTCTTTCTTTCCCACGACATGAGTATTTTAGAAGAATCCTTTGTAATTTGTTGGGCCAAGATGTAGAAAACGGGGAACTTCCGGCAGACATGCCTTGGTTGGGGAAATTGGTTTCTGACATTTCGTATACCAATGCCTCCACCTTTTTTAATTTTTAATACGCATGAAAAAAGTAGTTACGTTTGGGGAAATTATGGGCCGTTTAAGTCCTCCGGGCTATGGTCGGATTATTCAATCCCAATCTTTCAATATCACTTTCGGAGGCGGCGAGGCAAATGTCGCAGGCAGTTTAGCGCATTTAGGTATTCCGGCCACTCACGTGACGCGATTCCCTTCGAATGAATTAGGGAAGGCGGCCGCGGGCTATTACCAGCGCGTCGGGGTGGATACTTCTGATATTCAATTTGGCGAAGGCCGTTTAGGCCTTTATTTCGTAGAATTTGGGGCTGCGATGCGGCCAAGTAAAGTGACTTATGACCGGGCAGATTCTGCTTTTGCCAATTTAGATCCCTCCGAGTTTCATTGGCATGAGATTTTAAAAGATGCCTGCTGGTTTCACTGGACGGGTATATCGCCAGCTATTTCGGAATCAGCGGCGCAAGCCGTTCGAGATGCAATAGCGGTAGCGAATGAAATGGGCATTACGGTGTCAGCCGATGTGAATTACCGGAAAAATTTATGGCAATATGGCAAATCGGTTCAAGAGGTTATGCCGGAATTAATCGCGGGTTGTGACATCATCGTATGTGGCAAAGGCGATGCAGAGGATATTTTGGGTATCGTGCCAGATGGCTCGACGAAGAGTGGTTGGGAATCCATTTGCAAACAAATCATGGCACAATTTCCGCGCTTGAAAAAAATCATCAATACGAAACGAGGACAAATTTCTGCTTCACAAAATACGCTCTCGGCTGCCTCTTTTAATGGAGATAAGGTGTTAAAATCTGAGACGGTTGAAATTAGCCAAATCGTAGATCGGATTGGCGGGGGTGATGCTTTTATGGCGGGTTATATTTATGGGAATTTGATTTATTGCGATGAGGCAAAATCATTGGCTTTTGCGGTGGCGGCTTCGGCGTTGAAACATACGATAGAAGGAGACATTAATTTGGCGAATTTAGATGAAATAGAAACCGTCATGAACGGGGATTTAACAGGACGATTAAAAAGATAAGTATGGCCAGAAATTCGGCATCCGTAGTATATAGTAGAATCGAGGAAACTCCAATTGTTCCCTTGTTCTTTAATAAAGATGTGACCATCGCAAAAAACGTATTAAAAGCCTGTTACGATGGCGGAATACGCGTTTTTGAATTTACTAATCGCGGGGCAGAAGCACCAGCGATTTTTGCCCAATTAATTGAATATTGCGAACAATCCTGCCCAGATTTAGTATTGGGAATCGGAACGATTTATGATGCCAAACAAGCGAATGAATTCATCGCGATGGGGGCAGATTTTATGTTGCAACCCTTCACCACACCCGAAGTGGGCGAAGTTTGTGGTAAACATAACATTCCTTGGATGCCGGGAACAATGACCTTAACTGAAATCCGTAACGCAGAAATTTTAGGCGCGAAATATGTCAAAATATTTCCAGGTAATGTGGTAGGCCCGGGCTTTGTCAAAGCCATTAAAGGCCCAATGCCGAATACCAAAATCATGGTGACAGGAGGCGTGGAGCCTAATAAGGAAAGTTTGAGCGCCTGGTTCGGCGCAGGGGCGGCGGCAGTGGGCATGGGTTCCCAGTTGTTCCCCGCTGATTTAATTGCTAAACAAGATTATGAAGCGATTTCGAATACTATTTCCAATTTAATACATATCTATCGGGGCTTATAAAAAAAGACCCAACACCAAAAAACCCTCTAAACCATGAATACAATAGGAAAGTACCGTTGGCGAATTTGCGCATTGCTCTTTTTCGCTACCACCATCAACTACTTGGATCGCCAGGTAATCGGTTTGTTAAAACCGGTGTTAGAAGACCAGTTCAACTGGTCGGAGACTGATTACTCCAATATCGTGATCACGTTCCAAGCAGCCTATGCCATTAGTTTGTTGGGTTTCGGGGGAATTATTGATCGCATCGGGACCAAACTAGGTTATTCGATTTCAATTGTTGTTTGGAGTATCGCGGCGATGTTACATGCCATGGCGACAGGGACAATGAGTTTTGCATTTATGCGTGGTTTATTAGGTTTAGGCGAGGCGGGTAATTTTCCAGCAGCGATTAAGACGGTAGCGGAATGGTTTCCGAAAAATGAGCGGGCCTTGGCGACGGGAATTTTTAATTCGGGAGCGAATATTGGAGCAGTAGCAGCGCCGATCATGGTGCCTTGGATTTTGGGCATGTATGGTTGGGAAATGGCCTTCATCGTGACAGGAGCTGTGGGATTCATTTGGTTGATCTTCTGGTGGTTGTATTATGAGGTACCAGCTAAGCACAAAGAATTAAGCAAAGAAGAGTTTGATTACATCCACGCGGATATGGAGGCGAAGGACGAGAATCAAGAACCTGTAAAATGGGC
>CANHCG010000279.1 GCA_947459055.1 Cytophagaceae bacterium
ATGCCTGGTGCAACTTGGATTCGTGACCAAAATTATGCGGGTCCATACACAGGAAAAAAATGGATGTATTATTTAGCTGATGAAGGAAGTTCGACTCACTCGACTAACCGTCGTTCTGTAAATAATAACTATCGTCTACTTAAATTATCTCACGTAATTTTGTGGTTAGCTGAAATCGAAGCAGAAGAGAATAACTTGACAAAAGCAGAAGAATATGTCAATATGATCCGTAACCGTGCCAAGAACGGTAAAGTTCAAGATGCCTCAGTAAACAATGTCATCAATCCTTATCCAGCTGGAACATTTGCAGCTAACGGAAAAGACTACGCATTAAATGCGGTTTACATGGAAAACAGATTAGAATTTGCTATGGAAGGTCATCGTTTCTTCGACTTAGTTCGTTGGGGAATTGCAGCTGACTTCTTGAATAAAATGTATATTCCTAAGGAGTCAGTTCCGGGTAAAGACTTAACTGGAAGAACAATTAATAAAAGAAGTTACTTAGTTGGTAAAGCATTTACCGACAAAAACAGATACTTCCCGCTTCCGATTGATGAGATTTTAAATTCTCAAAAAGATGGAAAGCCTACATTGAAACAAAATGATGGATATTAATCGATCCTAAATTTTTTAAAAAAAGTCAGAACATACAGTTCTGACTTTTTTTGTTTAAAGAGCTACCAACAAATCCCGTATATTTGCCAAAATTAATTCTTATGCTAGCTGATTCTTTTGAAACCATTGTTCATCGCCGTAGATCCAACCGTCGCTTCGATCCCAATTTCATCGTAGCTGATGAAGTCATTGAACGAAGTCTTAAAAATGCCATTCTTTCACCGAATAGCAGCAACATGCAATTGTGGGAATTCTATTGGATCAAATCTGAAGATGCTAAAAAACGGTTTCATGCCCTTTGCCTCGGACAATCTGCCGCCAAAGACACTCAACACCTCGTTGTTTTTGTAACGAGAAAAGATTTATGGGCATCTCGAGCAAAATGGAATTTGGCACGAATCAAGGAAGGTATTCAAGGAGAACCCAATAAAATGGAAAAGCGTGGCTTGGATTATTATGGCAAATTAATGCCCTTGCTATACCGCCAAGATCCCTTTGGCTTATTCACGCTTATTCGCAAATGCCTTTGCTTATGGATGGGTATGCGAAAACCGTTTATGCGCTTTGGAGGAGAAGCCGATCAGCGCGTTATGGCTCATAAGTCTTGTGCCCTGGCGGCGCAAACTTTTATGCTATCCATTTCAGCGGAAGGGTTGGAATCTTGTCCGATGGAAGGATTTGATGCTGTCCGCGTCAAAAAAGAATTAGGCCTTCCAAGAGGCGCAGAAATTAATATGATTATTTCCGTGGGAAAAGGCACTGATGAGGGAATATGGGGAAAACGATTCCGCCTACCTTACGAAGAGGTCGTTTTCACCCGCTAATTATAAACAATCGACATCTGGAATGATTTGGACGCCTTTACAAACTGCCTTGGTTTGAAAGACGTCCAATTCTTGTCTTAGGGCCTCTTTGAATTTAGCTAAGGAAATACCCTTTTCTAATTTGATCATAATTTCCATCGCGTATTGATTTCGGATGCGTTCTACTAAGGGTCGTTCTGGACCCAAGACCCGCCCATTTCCAAACTTCTCCTTTAAGATTAGGCCAAACTCCTTCGCTGCCTTTTCTACCGCGCTAGAATCCATGTGACGGAAGGTTAATTTAATTAAGCGTGTAAATGGCGGATAATGATAGCCCTCTCGCTCAATAATCTCACTACCATACAAAGATTCATAATCACCTCGTAAAATATAATCAAAGAGGCGGTGAGTCGGTTGATTCGTCTGAATATACACCTCTCCCTGCTGTTCCCTCCTTCCGGCCCGGCCAGCCACTTGAGTTATCAATTGAAATGCCCGTTCATGGGACCGAAAATCTGGGAAATTAATAATTCGGTCCGCATCAAAAATCGCCACGGTAGATAAACCTTCAAAATCCAATCCTTTGGCCACCATCTGAGTGCCGATAAGAATATCAATATTGCCCGATTGTATTTCGGCCAGTAAATTCGTGAAAGCCGTCTTTGAACGTGTCGTATCCAAATCCATGCGACCCAAGCGGGCATCGGGAATATGCAATTGAAGCTCTTCCTCTAATTTCTCTGTTCCATAGCCCATGGCTTTCAATTGCGTACTACCACAAGCCGCACATCGCGTTAATAAACCCTCTTTATACCCGCAATAATGACAGCGCATTTCTTGATCCCGCGCATGATAGGTCAAACTCACATCGCATTGGTTACAAGAAGCAATCCAATCGCAATCTTGGCACTGAATATAAGGCGAATATCCACGACGATTTTGAAATAGTAGGCTTTGTTTTCCTTGATCGAAATTTTGTTGGAGTACCCCAATCAAATCCACCGAAAAACCACCCTTCATTTGCTTCATTCGACTGGCATATTTGGTATCGATGAGTTCCATGCGGGGTAATTGAGCCGCACCAAACCGTTCCTTCAATACAACGAGACCATATTTTCCTTGTTTCGCTTGAAAATAGGATTCTAGGGAAGGGGTAGCGGAACCAAGGAGCACTTTAGCGCCTTGTTGGTTCGCCAACACCATCGCCACGTCCCGTGCGTGATAACGAGGTGCAGGATCCACTTGTTTAAAGGATGATTCATGCTCTTCGTCCACGATGATTAATCCCAAGCGAGAAAAAGGTAAAAAGACAGAAGATCGAACGCCCACCACAAAGGGATATTTCCCCTCGACAATGGATTTCCAAACTTCGACGCGTTCATTATCCGAAAATTTAGAATGGTAAATGCCCACTTGCTCGCCAAAAATCTTTTTCAATCGCATGACAATTTGAGTCGTCAGGGCAATTTCAGGCAATAAATAAAGAACCTGATCGCCATTCGCCAGCGCCTCCTGAATTAATTTTATGTAAATCTCCGTCTTCCCACTGCCTGTAATTCCATGAAGAAGTACGACATCCTTTTCTTGAAAAGATCCTAAAATGGACTGATAGGCTTTTTCTTGTGGGCTATTCAATTCGAAATTCGAGGGGATAAAATCATCCTCATCGCTACCGAAACGAGAAACAACCACCTCGAACGATTCAAAAATCTGATTTTTCAATAGGGTCGCAAGCGAACTTTCCGAAAGACCGGCTTGGGAAAAACTTGATTTTTCTAAGCCCTTTTGATTAGATGCCTCATCCCGCAAGACAGGTATGAAGCGTAAATAATGTAATAGGACATTAATTTGCTTCGGTTTATCCTCTAAGGTTTTGATTAATTCCGTTAATTTTTCCTTGGATGTCCAGGGCGAGGAAAGGCGAATTTTCCGAATCACCTTCGGCGTATAGCGATCTTTTAATTCATCAAAAATTAAGACTGCCTGTTTACCCACCATCGATTTAATCAAATGGTAAGGGCTTTTTACTTCCGCAAGGCGCGCCACTTCATCGTAGGTTAATGCGCCTTTTTCGATGATTTTAAAATAAATAAGCTGTTCCTTATCGGTCAATAAGTCGGGTGACGAAAATTCAGGATGTACTTGAATTTTGGATTGGCTCGA
>CANHCG010000280.1 GCA_947459055.1 Cytophagaceae bacterium
GCGGCGGCTTGGTTGGCCTTTGGATTTGATACGGAACGAAATTTCTTTTATCGCCAATCGAAACTTGCCCCATATCACACGGAATTGATGTGGTATCTGAATTGTTTTACGCCATTCCCAATGTTAGCTAATGCCCACAGCTTCAAGGATAAATCAAGTAAATTAGCCGATGTCAATGCTGGATTATTTACCTATCCCGTGTTGCAAGCAGCGGATATTATATTGTACGATGCTGAAATTATCCCAGTAGGAAAGGATCAGCGTCAACACATCGAAATGACCCGCGATATCGCAAATTCAGTAAATAAACTCACAAATAAGGAAATTTTTGTTCTCCCAAAAGCACAAATCAATGAAGATGTGATGACCATTCCTGGCATCGATGGCCAAAAAATGAGTAAATCGCTAAATAATTACATTGATATCTTTTTGCCTGAAAAGGATTTATTGAAACAAATTAAGAAAATCGTCACGGACACTACACCGTTAGAGGACCCCAAAAACCCAGATGAAGATATTACCTTTAAATTATACCAATTAATTGCTTCTCCGACCCAAGTAAATGAAATGCGTTTACGCTATCTAGCAGGTGGATATGGCTATGGGCATGCTAAACAAGATCTTTTTGAAGCATTACTCGTATATTTCAAGGACGCCCGCGAAAAATTCGATTATTTCCTGGCAAATCCGAAACTGATCGAAGAAAAATTGGCCATTGGTGAGGAAAAAGTTAAACCCATCGCTGAAAAAACAATCGCTCGCGTTAGGGAAATTTTTAAATTTTAAGGGCTATGTTTCCAAATTGGGATTCCGATCTTTTCAAACTTATCAATACCCACCATTCCGAAGGCATGGACATGCTCATGGTCATGTGGTCTAATAAATACATTTGGATTCCCCTTTATTTGTACATTATAAAGATATTGTTTGATCGATGGCTAGGGAAAAAAAATACCCTCAAATCGCCGATTCTTTTTTGGAAAACTTTCATTTACTTAATTCTTTGTGTTGCTTTGGCGGATTCGACAACTTCGGCGATCATTAAACCATTATTCGAGCGACTGAGGCCTTGTCATGTCGAAGCATTTCAAAGTTGGATACATTTACCAGATGGTTGCGGAGGAATGTACGGCTTTTGTTCATCTCATGCAGCTAATTCAGTGGCATTAGCTACTTGCATTTATTTAATTAGCATCAAAAAGACCTTTGCTTATATATTAATTGCTTGGGCCATTTTAGTAGGATATAGCCGGATATATATTGGAGCACATTTCCCATTGGATGTCCTTGTTGGATCATTAATCGGAATGATTATTGCAATTTTAGTTAAAAAAATACTTTATGATAGATTTTTTAAGAATGCATAGGTATTTAAGCCATCAGCGAAATCCGCTAAACCGGGTTCTTGGGTCTTGCCAAAAGCAATCGTTCCAACTAAATCCTCCGAACGACTTACTTTACATTGAATTTTTTCATCATGCGTAGCTAACCATGCCTCTAAATCTGCCTGATTAGCATAGCGATGAATATATAAAACTCCCACTGGAGAAACTAAGCCATCATTTTCAGTGACCAATACATTACCCAAATCAAAATGAGGAATTTGATTTAAGAGAAATAAGGTTCGATGATATTGAAAATTATTCGAATATTTTGAATGATCTAATACCCAAGTTTCTTTGGTTAGCACATCAAAGAGGGGAGTTAAGTCGTAACCTAAAGGCACAGCTAAGGTGGATACATTTCGGCAACCCAATCCATAATAGGTGAAAATATCCCTCGCTAATTCCGTGAAATCAACCTCTACTTCAAGCCCAGTCAAAATCGCTAATGAACTCCGATTTTTACGAATAATATGCGGCATTTTTGCGAAATAATGCGCGAAATAGCCACTAGAAAAATCACTACCGGTAGCAATTACTGCTTGAATTCCTTGCAGACGATCAACTAGTTTAATCGGAATTTGAGAATCAAATTCTTGTATGATGTGAACATATAATTCCATCAATGCTTTATCCTGGGTACTAGGCTTTATCCAAGCCTCATGACCACTTGCTAGGGTCATTAAAACATCATGCAACCCAACAGCAGGTAAATTACCAGCTAAAACTAATCCAATAATCCTTACATTAGTAACTGGAGGACCTTGTTCTGCAAAAAATTGTTCCCATACAGATAAATCAAAAAACTGATTTTCAATGGACTGCATAGCATGTCGAATCAACGAATCTGAAAACCAAGCATTCTCATTTTTTGCTCTTTCTACAAATAGTTCTATTTTTTCCTTATTAGATGAATCTCTAAAATAGGATTTAAAAAAATGAATTAAGTCTAAAAAATGAGCTTTTTGCATGCGAATGGCTGAAATGATTGTTAAAAGTACATACAAAGCGTTGATTTTTTTTGAATAGTCTTTATAAATTATATACTATTCAAAAATATGTATGTAAATTGCACAAAATTTTTACGTTTTATGGCAATTATCATTACAGATGAATGTATTAACTGTGGGGCCTGTGAACCAGAGTGCCCAAACACAGCCATTTATGAAGGTGGAGTCGAATGGACTTGGGCAGGAGGGACTTCATTGACAGAAGTAGAATTAGAAGATGGAAGTTCGATGGACGCAAAAACGCCCGTAGAACCCGTTTCCGAAGAATTTTATTACATCGTACCTGATAAATGTACGGAATGTACCGGTTTTCATGAAGAACCACAATGCGCCGCAGTATGCCCAGTAGATTGCTGCGTTCCAGATCCCGATCACGTCGAAGACACAGATACCTTGCAAGCCAAAAAATCTTGGTTGCACGCTGAATAATTACTCTTTTTTACACCTTTACTAGAAGGCCTGCCCATTTTGGGTAGGCCTTTTTCTTTGTTTAATCTCATTTTCACTAAACACCATTCCAAATTCTCAAATTGTACTTTATGTAGGTTTATTTTTTAATATATTTTTTATTCATTTATGTAAAATACTGAATTTGAGGTTTAATTTTTAACTCATTTTTAATATTTTTTTGTAAAAATGATAAAAATAGGTTTAAAAATATTCCATTTTTCTTGTTTTGTAATTTTAGTTAGTTCATATTTGTAATGTAGTCAAGCATTTATCATACTTAAACAATTACCGCACATGAAAAAATCAATCTTTACCGCCTTATTTGCCGCAACGGCATTTTGTGGATTTTCCCAAGAAAAAGAAGCCGAGGCATCCAAGTTTACATTTTCGGGTTACATTGATTCGTACTATATGTTAAACTTCAATAGTCCAACCAGCAGAAGTAATCTCGGCGCCTCTGGTTACGAACGTGCATTCGATCAAAAATCGAGCCAATTTTCGTTAGGCTTAGTTCAAACAAAATTTGGGTATAGCACAAAATCCTCAGACGTTGTAGTAGATTTAACTTTTGGACCCAACGCTGACCTTGGTCAATACGGAAACGTGATTGGACCTTTGGGCGCAGGCAAAGGCTCAACAGCTTTAGCAATTAAGCAAGCCTATTTCAATTGGAAAGCTAGCGACAAATTAACCATCACAGCTGGCCAATTTGGTACACACATTGGTTACGAAGTAA
>CANHCG010000281.1 GCA_947459055.1 Cytophagaceae bacterium
AAAATGAAAATACCATAGCTTTCTCCCTCACTACTTCCCAGGTCAAATCAGAGGTAATCTTATTTCCAAATCGAATAAGCAAATGATAGGTACCGATTTTTGGGGCTTGCAGAGGTACCTCGATTTGTTGATACGCACTGGCCTCATCAAACAAAACAAGTTTTTGATAAACCTTTTGTGACCCATTCCAAATCTCGAAATTTAATTTTTCTTTAGAATGAATTTGCTTTACCCAAAGATCAACAGGAATGGATATGAATTCCCCTACCACACTCTTCATGGAATTAACCGGTATATAAATACCTAAATTTGAGGTCGAAATAACTGGCCCCAACGCAATTAAATGAACAGGGAAACCTAAGGTACTTTCATTTTCTAAATCTGATAATTGGCCATCTGTCAATAAAAATGCGTGATCCATGATTCGGTCCTGTTGGATGGCATGTAAGGTATCAAGCGCGAGGCTCCAACTAGATTTTGGCAAATAAATAACCTCTAGGTTAGGGAAATTTTCACGTAAAACTAGTTCTACAGAATCAACTTCCCTTTTTTGAACATAGGGAGAAGAATCCACCAGCATGATCTGTCTTGAATTTCCAGCCCCAAAAGATAAATCCTTTACATATAAAGGGACTACAAAAACCGTAAGAATAAGAAGCAATGAGGCTCGGATTAGACCCATTAATAAACGTAACGACAAACTTAATGAGGTTCGCTTTTCAAAAAAATAAAACGAAAACCCTAGCAAAAAAACAAACCCCAATCCTAAAAGAATCAAGATTGAGGTTTGTTCGCTAAGTCCTTTGAATTCCATTAAGTTAATAAACCACCATCCACTTGAATCGTTTGACCTGTCACATAGGAGGATAAATCAGAACCTAAAAATAAACAGACATTGGCCACTTCCTGAGCTTTACCTCCTCGCTTTAATGGAATGGATTTTTTCCATTCTTCTACGGTTGCCTCATTTAATTCTCCCGTCATTTCAGTTTCGATGAATCCTGGGGCGATGGCGTTACAACGAATATTTCTCGACCCTAATTCTAAAGCAACCGATTTCGTAAAGCCTATTATCCCTGCTTTTGAAGCCGCGTAATTTGCCTGACCCGCATTCCCCTTTATCCCTACAATGGAAGTTAAATTAATAATCGAACCCGATTTCGCCTTCATCATCGGCTTAGTAGCGGCTTTCGTCAAATTAAACACAGATTTCAAATTCACTCGCATTACTTCATCCCACTGCTCTTCGCTCATGCGCATCAATAATCCATCTCGCGTAATCCCAGCATTGTTAATCAGAATATCAATCGCCCCAAAATCCTCAACCACCGCATTCACTAAATCCTCAGATTCTTGGTAATTAGACGCATCCGAACGATAACCTTTGGCTTTAATGCCATGGGCCGATAATTCCTTTTCTAAGGCCTGTCCCTTTTCAACCGAGGATAAATAAGTAAATGCTACTTGTGCTCCAGATTCAGCAAAAAGCGTCGCAATCGCCTTTCCAATCCCACGAGACGCTCCCGTTACTAATACTACTTTGTTTTCAACGATACCCTTCATCTATTTTTTCTTTCTTATGACATGAATTTGTTCCGCATTTTCCTCATAATCTGCCTCGATCAACTCACCTTCTTTTAACGGACCTTTTAAAATTTCTTCTGCTAAAATATCTTCCAAATATTTTTGAATCGCACGATTTAAAGGCCTAGCACCATATTGTGGATCATAACCCTTATCGGCAATGAAATCTTTGGCCTTATCTGTTAATTCAACTTCATAGCCAAGATTCGTCAATCGATTTTTCAATTTCACCAACATCAAATCAATAATCTGATGCAAATCAGCGCGCTCCAAAGAATTGAAAATGATAATATCATCCAACCGATTAATAAACTCCGGCGCAAAAGCCTTTTTCAAAGCATTTTGAATCGTTGCTCTCGCCGCTTCATCAATATTATCCGATTTAGATTTCGTCGAAAAACCAATTCCAGATCCAAAATCCTTTAAATCTCGTGCCCCAATATTCGATGTCATAATAATGATGGTATTTCTGAAATCTACCCGACGACCTAAACCATCAGTTAAAATTCCATCATCCAACACTTGCAATAACAAGTTGAACACATCCGGATGAGCCTTTTCTATTTCATCTAACAAAATAACCGAATAAGGCTTTCTACGCACCTTTTCTGTCAATTGCCCCCCTTCTTCATAGCCCACATAGCCCGGAGGCGCTCCCACTAATCGTGATACACTGAATTTCTCCATGTATTCACTCATATCAATCCGCACCAGTGCGTCCTCCTTATCAAATAAATAGGTGGCTAATACTTTTGCCATTTCAGTCTTTCCAACACCCGTTGGGCCTAAGAAAATAAATGAGCCAATAGGCTTCTGTGGATCTTTAAGTCCTACACGAGTCCGTTGGATCGCTTTCACTAATTTCTTCACCGCATCCGACTGACCAATCACATGCTTGGTTAATTCAGACTCCATTAGCAATAACTTCTCACCTTCCTTCGCTGCTACTCGATTCACCGGAATTCCCGTCATTTGCGCAATTACCTCCGCCACACTCTCTTCATTAACTGTATATTTCTGTTTTTTTGAATCCTCCTCCCAAATCTGTTTGGCCTTTTCCAATTGGTCAATCAATTTTTTCTCCCGATCACGTAATTGAGCCGCTTCCTCATACTTCTGCGACTTCACCACTTGATTCTTTTCCTTCTTAACTACCTCAATTTGATTTTCTAATGCAACAATGTCAGCCGGGACATTAATATTTGAAATGTGTACCCGAGCACCTACTTCATCCATCACATCAATCGCCTTATCAGGCAAGAAACGATCAGAAATATACCGATCTGATAATTTAACCGCTGAAATAATCGATTCAGGTGTATATAATACGTGATGGTGTTCTTCGTATTTATCTTTGATGTTATTCAAAATCTCGATGGTTTCGTCAACCGTCGTAGCATCCACCATCACTGTCTGAAAACGACGTGCTAAAGCTCCATCCTTTTCAATGTATTGTCGATATTCATCCAAAGTCGTGGCTCCAATCACTTGAATATCACCACGTGCCAAAGCTGGTTTAAACATATTAGAAGCATCTAATGAACCCGAAGCTCCACCAGCGCCTACAATCGTATGCAATTCATCAATAAACAAAATCACATCAGTCGATTTCTCCAATTCATTCATCACAGCCTTCATACGCTCCTCAAATTGACCTCGGTATTTGGTACCCGCCACCAAAGAAGCTATGTCCAAGGTCACCACACGTTTACCAAACAGCACCCGAGAAACCTTTTTCTGAATAATCCGCAAGGCTAAACCCTCTGCGATAGCTGTTTTACCAACGCCTGGTTCACCGATTAAAATTGGATTATTCTTCTTACGACGTGATAAAATTTGAGCCACACGCTCTATTTCTTTTTCACGACCCACAATCGGATCTAACTTGCCATTCTCTGCAATCTTCGTTAAATCCCTACCAAAATTATCTAAAACGGGTGTTTTGCTTTTTTCAGCCCCCTTGGTACTACTCGCCGAAGCCCCAGAAGCCC
>CANHCG010000282.1 GCA_947459055.1 Cytophagaceae bacterium
ACCTCTTCCCGCTTTTGAATCATCTTTTGTGTGAATTTTTCCACACATTCGATTCGCTTACTCACGGTCATAGATGGCCATTCGCCCCGACCATTTGAATAGGCCTTTACCCCCGCATACAATACTTCCATGGCATCCGTTGCATCCGTAATAGGATAAGATCCAATTCGTTTTTGCTCAAAACCTTTGGCTGTTTTAATATATATGGGTGACCACACATCTTGTGTTTTTCCAGTCCAAGGTCGCATTTCACCATTGACCAAATACTCTTTTTGTTCAATAGGTTCTAATAAATCGTATTCTTTTGGAATTTCCCCTGCTTTAGGGAATAATTGTTCTAAATCACCTGCTTGCATGATGTTGGTTTTGATTTTCTGAATGCAAATTTCCTTGATTTGCACATTTCAACGATTGTTTTGTAGGAAATATTTAAAATGTTATATGTTTTTGTTATTTAATTATAAAAATGACCAAATTTAAACGTTTCCGGTCAATGGATACAATCGTCTTGTTTGATTGATTTGGAACTTAAATTGTTCAGTAAAACTATCAGGATGCAATTGCGCAAACGCATGTTGCCATTGGCTAAATTGCTGAGGATTACCTGCTTGGAATGCCTGCAGATTTATTTTTTTTGCAATTAAATATTCGTCAAAACTCATGTTTTAGCCAATTTTGTCGGTAAGATACCAAAAGAATAAATGAAATAACAGCAAACAAGCCGGCCAATAAAAATGGCAATACGATTTGAGAAGCTAATCCTTTGTAAAACAGGCCTGCAACTAAGGCACCTAAGCCGATTCCAGCCTCAAGTGCGATGTACATCGTGGCCATCGCCCGACCCATATGCGCAGCAGAACCCAAGTCATTTGTCCATGCAGCTAAGGTAGGTGTATTAAATCCCCAGGAGATTCCAAACATAACAGCCGAGCTAACCACGGTGAACGTATTTAATTCAATCACCATAAGGAACATGGCACCAATTAAAAATAAACCCGAAATTAATAAGACGGGTACGCGACCGTGGCGGTCTGAACTTTTGGAAAAGAAGATTCGAACTAAAATGGAAGAAACGGTGTAAATGGTGAAATAGAGGCCTTTATTGTGCCAACCAATCATTTTCGTTATGTCCGGTAACAGCGTTACCACCACCCCAGACGAAAAGGAAACCAATAACATGATCCAGAAAACAGGTAAGACTTTCGGTTCGAAGACATCGTTCCAGCCGATTTTAAACAAGCTCCATGATAAAGGGCTTTTCATCGCTTTGGGCAAGGTTTCTTTCATTCGCAGTAAGATCAAAATCGAGAACAACGCGAATAAAGAAGATATCCAAAACATTTCGTTTAAACCGATTTCAGACGCTAAATAACTTCCAATCGCTGGTCCAATCGACATTCCCGTGGCCGTAAATATACCCAAAGCCCCTTGGGCCTCGCCTCGACGAGTTTCGGGTATGATATCTGCAACATAGGCCGCTGTGGCGGTGGGTTTTGTGCCCGTTGACATACCATGAAGAAAGCGAAGAAAAAGAAAGCCCTGAAAGGTATGAATAAGCGGATAAAGCCCCCCGCAAACAAAACAAACTAAAGAACCAAAGGCCATAATGGGCACCCGACCGATGCGATCAGTCAACTTTCCTGAAAATGGCCTACTCAAACCTGCGGTCAAGGTAAATAACGCGATGGTATATCCGATATACTCCCGACCGCCCATGCTCGCTAAATAATCCGGTAATTCCGGAATAATCATCGAGAAACTCGCAGAAAAAAGAAAATTACTAAGACAGAGCAACCAGAAAGCAAGCGTATATATAGATTCTTTTTTTGGCATGCCTAGTCCTCTAATAATTCGTTGATTTCCTTTTTGTTTAAACTCATTAAAAAGGCTGGAAGTAAAACTAAATTACAAATCATCGCCATTAGCAAGGTTATGGAAACCAAAATTCCCAATGCTTGAGTCCCTTTAAAAGTCGAAGCGGTAAATATAAAAAAGCCAAAAAATAAAATCATGGCCGTGTAAAACATAGATACACCCGTTTTTTGAATGGTGATCTGCACGGCATTTCTTACATTCTGTGAATTTTTCAAGAATTCATCTTTGTATCGAGTTAAAAAATAGATTGTTCCATCACTTGATATCCCAAAGGCGATCGAGAAAATTAAAATTGTACTTGGCTTTAATGCGATGCCAAAATGGCCCATGATTCCGGCGGTGATGATAAGCGGGATCAAACTTGGCAAGGTAGAAATGATGACCATTTTCCAACTCCGAAATAATAAAGCCATTAACGCACAAATGAGAGCTATGGCAGTCAACGTACTCTCAATCAGATTGGTTTGTAAATACTCAGTTTGAAAGGCATAAATCACGGAGTTTCCAGTGATTTTTGCGTCAAAGCTTTTAGGATTCGTCGTGGGCATAAGTTCACCCGTTTCGGCGTCAGTTCTGAAAATAGAATCGATTTGGGGCTGTAAATCATCGTAAAGTTGACGTGTGCGAACCGTTCCCGCATCTTGCATTTGAAAGCTAAGTCGCGTATTCTGTTTTTGACTATCGATGAAACCCGCAAATAAATTATTTTTTCCTTCTAAGCTGGATTGGAATTCAGTTAATTTGGATAATTCATTGATGCTTGGTAGCGTAAAATATTTAGGATCTCCGCCGCGGTATACCTGATACAAGTACTTGGTAGCAGTTAAAATGGATAAGCCTTGGGTAAATTCTGGATATTTAGCTATAATTTTTTCTGTCCGTTTGATTTTGGAAAGAATTTCTGGGCTAAGCGCTCTTCCTTTTTCATGGGCATCAATGGAAATTTCAAAAGGCATAACTCCCTTAAAATGCCTTTCGATGAATTTTAAATCGGCATAAATGGCATTGTCTTGAGGTAAATCATCAACAATAAAGCCTACGGCTTGGATTTTACTGATGCCATAAATGGAAATGATGACTAATATCCCAACGAACGAATAGATAATTCTTCTCCGTGTAAAAACCCATCTTTCTACTTGAATTAAAAAACGATTCACTTTTTTTGATTCAAAATGCGCTAAATCCTTCGCCTTTGGGGGCGTCAAATAGCTGAAGAATATGGGTATTAATAACCAAGAAACTAAAAACGTAATCATGACGTTTATAGCTGCGACTATTCCGAATTCAACCAACAATCCAGAACCCGTAAAAGCAAATACGCCAAATCCAATCGATGTGGTCAGATTGGCTAAAAATAAAGTCCGACCAACCGTCGAAGCACTTTCAATCAATGATTCTTCTTTACTTTTTCCACCTAAATAACTTTCATGGTATTTATTCAGCAAGAAAATTACATTCGGAACTCCTATCACCACAATCAGCGGAGGAATTAAACCCGAAAGCAACGTGATTTTAAAATCAAAAAGTACGATGGTAGCTAATGAGGCCGTTATGCCGACAAGTATTACAATAAGTGCAAAAAATACAACTTGAATCGATCTAAAAAAATAAAATAGAATGACCGAGGTGACTAAAATAGCCAGAATTAAAAACATGGCTAATTCATTTGTCACTTGGGAGGTATATTCTGTCCGAATAA
>CANHCG010000283.1 GCA_947459055.1 Cytophagaceae bacterium
ATTAAATATGTCTTTTATGTGATCAAGGAGAACAGAACGTATGACCAGGTTTTGTCTGACGTGAAGGGCGGAAATGGGGATACGACTTTATTGTTATTTGGAAGGAAATATACGCCGAACCAACATGCCATTGCCGAAAAATTCGTCTTGCTCGATAATTTTTATGTGGATTCGGAAGTGAGTGCGGATGGACATATGTGGTCGATGGGTGCTTATGCGACGGATTACATGGAGAAAAGTTGGCCCACCAGCTACGGCGGTAAAGGCGGCGGTATTTATGGAGAAGCTGAGAAAAATGTGGTGCTAAATAAAAATGGTTATATCTGGGATGAATGTAATCGCTTTGGGGTAAGTTTTAGGACCTATGGGGAATTTGTAACCGCTGGAAAACCGACGATTCCGGTATTAAATAATCATTTTAATCCGAGCTTCCCAAGTTATAGTTTAGCCATTATGGACACGACTCGCTTGCGGATTTGGAAAACGGAGTTTGATCAAATGGTTAAGGAAAATCGGGTGCCTCAGTTTAACACCTTGCGGATGGGAAATGACCATACGGAAGGTTTGCGGATCGGTCGGCCTACACCTTATGCTCACGTGGCGGATAATGATTATGCGGTCGGTCTTCTTATCGAAACCCTATCTAAAAGTCCGATTTGGAATGAGACCGCAGTTTTTATCTTAGAGGATGATGCTCAAAATGGAGCGGATCACGTGGATGCGCACCGAAGTACGGCCTATGTTGCGGGGGGATTTGTGAAACGTAATTATGTGGATCATACGCCTTATTCGACGAGTTCCATGTTGCGTACCATGGAGCTGATTTTAGGCTTAAATCCAATGTCTCAATATGATGCCTCGGCGATGCCGATGTGGCGCTGCTTTGATTCAGAAGCGAAGCCTTTTGATTTTAAGGCGATTAAACCGAATGTAGACTTGCAGACTCGGAATGTGGTACGGAATGAATGGCAACGGAGATCCGAGTTGTTTAATTTTGACAAAGAAGATGCCAATAATGATGTCGCATTTAATTTAGTGCTATGGCATGGATTAAAAGGAAATGCCATTCCTTTTCCAGGTCCTACGCGGGCGGCTTTCGTTTTTCCTATTGTTAAAAAAGACGACGACGACGATTAAATAGGACTGTGACAAAAATCACACCTGCCTTCTAGAATTATTCACAATTTTGACCCATGGAAATCAAACAACATTGGGAAAATATTTATTCGACCAAACGAGCCCATGAGGTAAGTTGGACCGAGGAAGTACCTTCCGTCTCCTTGTCATTTATTCATCAAGCAAATCCGGCAAAAAATGCGCGGATTATCGATGTGGGCGGGGGCGATAGCAAGTTAGTGGATTGTTTGTTAGCCGAAGGATATCAAAACATCAGTGTACTCGATATTTCGGAGGCGGCGATTGAGCGAGCAAAAAAGCGGTTAGGGGAGAAGGCTGATCAGGTCCATTGGATTGTGAGTGATGTTTTGTCCTTCCAGCCAAGTAAGCCCTATGATCTTTGGCACGACCGCGCCGCTTTTCATTTTCAAACGGAGTCGGACCATATTAACCAATATGTCGATTTGGTAAAAAATTCGGTCATGGGAACATTGATTATCGGCACTTTTTCAACCGATGGCCCCACGAAATGTAGTGGGCTTCCGATCCAACAATACACCGAGGTCGGTATGAAAGAAAAGTTCGAAGCGGCGAATTTTAAAAATATTGAATGCAAACGTGAGGATCACATAACCCCGATGGGAGGTCAACAAAATTTTGTTTTTTGCTCCTTTGCCAAAAGCGCCTAAGCAGTTTGTAATTGGCGATGAGAACCATCGCAAGTGGGCATCCGTTTTGACAGTCCACACCAACAATCCGTCATGCCCTTTCCATTCATTATTTTATCTTCCATGCGTTCAATTCGCGTAACGCGGGTAGCGGATTGTTTGGGTTCTGAAAAATGAAGTAAATAGGCCCGTTGGCGCCCCGGCGTCAAGCCCTCAAAAGCTTTTTTCAAAGCCGGTTTTTTCAAAAACATGTCCGTTAGCTCTTCGGGCACGGGGTAATCGCTGACTTGTTTATGGACGACTTTCAAGCCTGCTTTTTCATTATCTATCGCCTCGTGGATGTAGGCTTTTAGGACATCGGCCTGTTCGATGATTTGCTCGAGGGAGGTAAAGGGAATTAGTCGGCCCGACTGTGTATTTTGTCCTGGCGCCCTCAGCAAGCCCTTTTCATCTTTTAAAAGTGCGCCCTTAAAAAACATGAGGGCACAATATTCCTTAAAACCCTGAATGATGATCACATTCGATTTTCCTTGTACATAACAAGGCGCACTCCATTTTAATTCTTCCGTTAAGCCACACTCGAGCACGAGGGATCGCAATACGAGCAATTCCTCCCGCCAAACTTTCAGATTCATGAAAAAAGGGTCAACACTCGGATTCATTAATGGATTTTTTAGCCCACAAATTTAGTAAGAAAGTCCATGACCAAAGCCAAATAGCCCATAATTCGGCCCTTCTAAATATCCGGGCACATCTGATTTGTTATTTTCCACCGCTTGCATGTTTTTCGGGGTGGTGAAAGGCATTTTGCCGCTTGGATTAAATTTTCCGCTGACGATGTCTAACAAGGCCTCTTGGGTCGTCCCGAACGTGGCAATGATACCCCGCGTTTTGCCTTTGTCGATTTCCTCAATCACCCACGGGTTTGTGTAATTAATCGCTACGATGGTGGGTTTAGCCTCGATGATTTCGTTCACGTGATTTACGTCAATGCGATTCGTCGATAAGCGCAAATCTATTTTCGTGCCCTGTGAACTAAATAATCCACCACTGGTAGGAATTAACCAAAGTAAAACCACATCTGCCGCTTCCTTTGTATCTACAAATTCCAAACCTGGGTAATTCGGTTTCGCGACTTTGATCACGTCTTTGTTACGACCTGTATTCATATAAGTCTCAAAATAGACCTTGGTATTGGCTTTGATTGGCAGAATTTGTTGGTCATTGCGGGCCAACACAATCGATTTCCGCAAGGCCAAATCGGCCAATTCCTTAAACTCTTTTTTCCCTATCCTATTCACCGCTTCGTCCACATTCACGTAAGGATTTTCAAAGAGGCCCAAGGCAAATTTTTCGGCCAATAATTTCGCCACCGAGCTGTTGATTCGTGCTTCGGAAACGAGGCCTTTTTTAACGGTTTCCAACAAGATAGTCGGGTCAGCCGAACCCGAGAAAATATCTACGCCGGCAGTTAAGGCTTTTTGGTAACGTTCTGGCAAAGTCAAATTTTCTACCCCCCAAGGCATCATCTCGATCGGACCGGTATCGGAATTAATAATACCTTGGAAGCCTAATTTCTTTTGCAACAGATCACCGATCATCGCCTTGTTGTAGGAAAACCCAACCTCCTCGAATTCCTTGCCCTTCGGCGCAGAATAATAAGGCATGATGGCAGATGTTCCCGCCGCGATGGCGGCCTGGAATGGCTTTACGTGATAGTCAAACATGCCACCCGGGTAATGGGCAAATTTTCCCCAGTCGAAATGGGAATCTTGTCCGTCAACTTGTGG
>CANHCG010000284.1 GCA_947459055.1 Cytophagaceae bacterium
CGTGCCAAATGGGTAGTATGTAATCCGACGGATATGAAAGCTTTTTCGGCCATTGGCTATTTCTTTGGGAAGAAATTAAACCAACAATTAAAAGTTCCCATGGGCCTCATCAGCTCCAATTGGGGTGGAACACGCGCCGAAGTTTGGGTCGCTCGTGATAGCGTAATGAAAAAACCACATTTTGTCCAAGCGATTAAAAATAGCCTGAATACCGTTGGCCTAAATTATAACGCCATGATCGCACCCATCGTGAATTATAACATCGCGGGCGTTTTATGGTATCAAGGCGAAAGCAATGTGGGGCAATTCGGCTCATACACCGAATTAATGAACGATTTAATCCTGAATTGGCGAAGCGCATTTAAGAAAAATATGCCTTTCTATTTCGCTCAAATCGCTCCTTATTCAAAATATGGGGAGAATAATAATGGAGCTAAATTACGCGAAGCACAAACAGAAAACCTGAAAACGGATAATACAGCCATGGTCGTTTTATCGGATCTTGTGCCGGATGTGACAAATATTCACCCAACCATCAAAGTTGAAGTGGCCAACCGCTTTGCCAATTTGGCTCTAGTGAAACATTATGGCCAAGAGGCGGGTCCGATTTTCTATCCTAAATACGATCGCTTAAAAGTGGAAAAGAATAAAATCAGAATCTTTTTCAAAGAATTAAATGGTAAACTTATGACCAAAGATGGGGCCGAACCAAGCCATTTGATGATCGCAGGAGAGGATAAAGTGTTTCATCCAGCGGTGGGGAAAATCGACGGGACCTCTTTAATCGTTTCAAGTCCTGCCGTACCTAATCCGGTGGCCGTTCGATATGCCTTTAAAAATGATGATATGCCCAATCTGTTTAGTCGGGAAGGCCTACCGGTAAACCTGTTCCGTACGGACAACTGGGATAATTAATTCAAAGCCTTTCAGGAAAACCTGAAGGGCTTTTCTTCCACATTTATTATGCAAAAAACTTTACTAATCGCTTTGAGCCTATTATCCTTTGCGGGCATAGGCCAACAAAAAAATTCTGCCCAACTCTACGAAGACCTAAAAGCCCTCAAAGTCTTGGGCTCTGTGTTACATGTCGCGGCACACCCAGATGATGAAAGCACGCATATGTTGACCTGGTTCGCACAGCAACAAAAATGGGAAACCAATTATTTCGCCTGTACGCGCGGTGATGGTGGGCAAAACCTCATCGGGGACGAACAAGGAATCGCCTTAGGCATCATCAGAACACAGGAATTATTAGCTGCTCGACGCATCGATGGCGCGAATCAATATTTTTCAAGGGCCTTTGATTTCGGGTTTTCAAAATCCACCCAAGAAGCTTTGTCATTTTGGGACCGTAATTTAATTCTGTCGGATTTAGTTTGGGTAATCCGGAAAACACGCCCAGATATCATATTTACCCGGTTTCCGCCGGATGCAAGAGCAGGACATGGACATCATAGCGCCTCCGCAGTATTGGCGATTGAAGCCTTTAAGGCCGCGGCAGATCCCAAGCAGTTTCCGGAACAATTAAAGCAAGGTGTCGAAATCTGGCAGGCCAAACGCCTCTTATGGAATACTTTTCGTTTTCCAGGTTCGGCAAATTCGACAGTAAGTGAAGATCAATTTAAATTTGAAATCGGCGATTATTTACCTGCTTTAGGCCAAAGTACGGGTGAAATCGCAGCCTATAGTCGCAGCCAACATAAAAGCCAAGGTTTCGGTTTTGCCGTGGATCGCGGGAAAAATATGGAATATTTTGTGACTTTGGGAGGAGACACACCCAAAAACCAATTATGGGATGGCGTAGATGTATCTTGGAATCGAATTCCGGGCGGAGAGGGGATTAGCGAACAAATAGACTTACTGATTGCCCAAGCAAAAGTGGACGAAATTCATCGCCTAATTCCCGATATGATTAGGTTGAAAAATCGCATCGAGGCATTACCTGCCTCCAACTTACGAAATCGAAAAGTTAAACAAATCAATGATTGGGTCATCAAAGCCGCTGGAATTCACCTGAATGCCACGACAAACATCGGGGTAATTGCCCAAGGTGACTCCGTAAAAATCAAAACAGAATTTATCGCCCGCGCACCGATTCAAATTAAAAATCTAAAAATTTCCCTCGCGGAAAAAGATAGCCTCCTCGCGTCAACGGTTCAAGCCTATAAAAAATATGGTTTTACGCGCAGCATTTTAGCGAATCAGGAGATAACCCAACCGTATTGGTTTAAGAAAACAAAGGCCATTGGGCATTTTGAGGTGGAAGATCAACAAAAAATTGGGCAATCCTTCGTTGACCCCGCAATCGTCGTAAAAGCCGAATTTAACATCCAAGGAAGCATATTTACCATGGAAAAATCGGTCGAAGAAATGATAGTAGACCCGGTGAAAGGCGAAATTTATCAACCCATCGCCATTAGCCCGAAAACGATTTTTCAGGTAGGCGCCCAAGTCGTTCTATTGCCCTTGAAATCCAATCAGAAAAAATCGATTCCATTAACCATTACAGCACTAAGTCAAGTAAGCGCAGGGAGCGTTGAAGTGCGTAACCAGGCAAATACAAGTCTAGGGAAATTCGACTTAGGCAAAGGATTAAAGAAGGGAGAAAAGAAAACGATTGAATTAATCTTCGCAGAAAATCAACTTAAGGAAGTTGGAAAAATTCATCAAGGACTTAAACTATTTTACCAAACGCAAAAGGGCGCATGGGTCGATTCGCTCGACATGCAAACCATTGAATATCCACATATTCCTACCCAGCGTCATTTCAGCTCAGTGAATTTAGATATTTTGCACATCGATTTAGTCAAAAAAGGAACACGAGTTGCCTACATCAAAGGAGCAGGGGACAAGGTTCCTGAGGCATTGGTACAAATGGGATATCAAGTCGATTTTCTTCAGGAGAAAGACTTAAAAGCAGAAAATTTAGCCAAATACAATACCGTAATCACTGGTATTCGTGCCCATAACACGATCGATTTCATGGAAAATGCCTATCCAGAACTGATGAAATACGTGGAAAATGGAGGTAATTATGTAGTTCAATACAACACGGCTAGTTTTTTAGGCCCCTTGAGATCCGCCTTGGCCCCTTATCCGATGCAAATCGGACGCAGTCGGATCACAAAAGAAGATGCGAAACCAGAATTTTTAATCGCATCCCATCGATTACTCAACTCACCCAATAAAATCACAGCATTTGATTTCGAAGATTGGGTTCAGGAACGCAGTATTTACACCGGGGAATCCGAGGATTCACACTACGAATATCCATTAGGATTCACAGATCCCGATGAAAAATTAAATAAAGGCAATATCATGGTAACAAAATATGGCAAAGGATCGTTTATCTACACAGGTTTGGTTTTCTTCCGAGAACTGCCAGCCGGTGTACCCGGGGCTTGGCGCTTGTTTGCAAACCTCATTTCAAATCCTAACCTAAAGTAAACCCATGAAAATTAGTTTCAGTCTCATCCTATTATGTTTTTGCCTCCACCTACACGCGCAAATCCCGAATCCTCCAAGTGTTCGGGTCGATCGAATTAATATCGCTCGAGATAC
>CANHCG010000285.1 GCA_947459055.1 Cytophagaceae bacterium
CTTAGGCTACGGGGAACTCGGCGTCTATGGCCAAACAAAAATAAAAACGCCTTTCTTAGATGCCATGGCGAAGGAAGGCATTCGCTTCACCCAACATTACACCAGCGCTCCCGTATGTGCCCCAGCCAGATGCATGCTCATGACCGGTGTCCATGCCGGCCACTCCTATATTCGAGGAAACTATGAATTAGGAGGATTTGCGGATAACAAAGAAGGAGGCCAAATGCCTTTGCCCGAAAACACGTTTACCATCGCCAAACTCATGAAAAATGCCGGCTATCAAACAGCATTGGTGGGTAAATGGGGATTGGGCATGAGTAATTCGACTGGGAATCCGAACCAACAAGGCTTCGATTATGCCTATGGCTTTCTCGATCAAAAACAAGCCCATAATTTATACCCTACTCATTTATGGGAAAATGGAAAATGGGATACCTTACGGAATTCGTACCAGTTAGTCCATGAATATCAAAATAAAAAACTAGCGCTCGACTCCATTGATTTCGAAAAATTCAAAGGCAAGGACTATGCTGCCACCAAAATGATGGAAAAGGCACTCGGATTCATCGAAAAAAATAAAGCAAAGCCCTTTTTCCTATACCTTCCCTTACCACTCCCCCATTTATCGCTGCAAGCACCTGAGGAAGAAATCAAAGCCTACCAAGGAAAATTTGAAGAAACGATTTATACAGGACAAAAAGGTGGTTATGTACCGACAAAATATCCTCGGGCCACCTATGCCGCCATGATTAGTTATTTGGATAAACAAGTTGGACGGGTCATGGCAACCCTAAAAAAATTACAGATCGACGAAAATACCCTAGTTATCTTCTCCAGCGATAATGGCGCGACATTCGACGTGGGTGGGGTGGATACCGAATTTTTCAATTCGGTAGGCGGTCTTCGTGGAAGAAAACAAGATTTATATGAAGGAGGTATTCGGGAACCGATGATGGCGCGATGGCCAGCAAAAATAAAAGCAGGGCGATTAAGTAACCACCCTTCCGCGCAATTCGACGTCATGGCCACACTCGGCGAATTAACTGGTCAAAAAATCCCTGTGCATACCGACGGCATTTCCTTTTTACCCACATTATTAGGCCAAAAGCAAAAAACACACCCCTTCTTGTATTTTGAGTTTCCAGAAAAATCAGGCCAAGTGGCCGTACGCATCGGGAATTTCAAAGGGGTTAAAAGCCAATTAAAAAAGAATAAACAGGCCCCCTGGGAATTATTTGATTTAGCTAATGACCCCTCCGAAAGCCATGACATCGCCAAAAACCATCCGGAGATTTTAAAACAAATGGATGAAATCGTGAAAAACCAACATCGGCCCTCTCATATCAAAGATTGGGAATTTATTGATCCTAAATTTTAGTTCGATCCAAAAGATAAAAAGCACCTGCGAATTTACAAGGAGGATAAAAATCAATGCCCTTGTAATCGTTGGAAACCTGAATAAGCCAGGCAAAAATTATTTTTTACATGTACGAGCTACAAAAAAAATCCCTTTGATATCTTCAAAGGGATTTTTTTTATCGAATATAACTGAGCTTAAGGTTGGCTTAAAAACGCCTTCGAATAATTAATTTTAAGCGCGTCCATGGAAGGCAAATGGCCCGTTAGGCGCTTTTTGAAATCTGCATAGTTTTTGGATTCTTTGGTTGACCAGGAAATTTCCGAAAGTGCCAAAGCCCGCGGATAGGTCATGTATTCTGCATACTGAATATTGCTGATGTACTCCGTCCACACATTCGCTTGAATTCCAACGACATGCTTGGCTTCTTCAGCCGTCAATTCCGGAAGATTTGGTTCAAAGGAATAACATTTACTCAGCGGTAAATTACCCCCAATCGCAATCGGCTCCGTTTTAGGGTCAGCTTGGTAATAATCCAAATAGAAATAGGAATTCGGCGACATTACTACATCATGGTTTTGTTTAGCCGCTTCCACGCCCCCTTTAGTTCCACGCCAAGACATCACCATGGCATTCGGCGATAAACCGCCTTCAAGGATTTCGTCCCAACCTAATAATTTTTTACCCTTCGATGTCACAAATTTGTCAATCCGACGAATGAAATAACTCTGTAATTCATGTTCATCCTTTAGACCTAATTTCTTAATTAAATCTTGACAGAACCGACTTTCTTTCCATTGAACCTTTGGACATTCGTCGCCACCAATATGGATGTATTGGCCAGGAAAAAGCGCCATGACCTCGGTCAGCACATCTTCCAAAAAGGTAAAGGTTTCTTCCCGCGGAAATAACACATCCTCGGCTACACCCCATTTCGTTTTCACTTGCAATATTTTATCGCCGTTCGCGCCAAATTGAGGATATGCCGCTAACACAGCCGTGGAATGTCCTGGCATTTCAATTTCCGGAATCACCTCAATGTATTTTTTACCCGCATAGGCTACAATGTCCTTTACTTGTTCTTGCGTGTAAAAACCACCATGGGGCTTGCCATCATATTTTTGGTCCCGATAATGACCCAGCATACTTTCCTTACGCACCGAAGAAATGGAGGTCAACAAGGGATATTTTTTTATTTCAATCCGCCAGCCCTGATCTTCTGTTAAATGCCAATGAAAGGTATTCATCTTATAAACCGCCATTAAATCAATAAAGCGTTTCACCGATTCAACCGGATAATAATAACGACCTACGTCCAACATCAACCCGCGATAAGAAAAACGAGGCTCATCTTTAATGTTTACATTCGGAATCGCAATCGGTCCAGCGATGGCCGTACCAGCATAAATTTGGGCAGGCATTAATTGAAGCAAAGTTTGCAGGGCATAAAAAGCCCCCTTCCCTGTTTTGGCTTGAATGCTAATTTTTTTAGCGCTCACCTGCAACGAATAGGCCTCATCGCCTAAAGAATTATTTTGAGTGAATTGAATCGTTGAGGCATTCCCAGTTTTCGCTGCCATTGGAAAGGAACTGGCTAGCTGAATATGTTCGGCAAGTAAATTGGCTACAGGCGCGAAGTCAGGATGAGCAAATCCGATGCTTGTCGACTTTTTGATAATAAACTGACCGGCCATGGGCGTCATCTCTTTGGGTAGAGGAATCAGGTTATAGGTGTTTTGAGCAAAGCTTGAAAAACCAAGCAACAGGATAAAAATTAAAACTTTCATGATGTTATAAAAAGGTGAAAAACAAAGGTAATGGTTGTCAATAATTTTACATAAAAATATTTTTAATTATAATTTTTACTAAAAAAGTATCATATTTGGGATCTAAATAAACAATTTACTATTTAACCTATGAAAAAAATCTACAAGAGCAGGGTTGCCTGCGGAAAATTTCTTTGGATTTTCGTTTGTTTGCTAGCCTTTTCAACGGCCACGTTTGCACAAACAAAATCCATCTCAGGTACAGTGAAAGATCCAAGAGGGGAGGGAATTCCTGGGGTTTCGATTTCCGTAAAAGGAAATTCAGCGAAAGGAACAACGACAGATGCTGCCGGAAAATTCCAATTGGGCAATGTCGACGCTAAAACTGTTTTGCGTGTAAGCTCAATCGGCTATGAAATCCAAGAAG
>CANHCG010000286.1 GCA_947459055.1 Cytophagaceae bacterium
AACGGATGACAGCATTTTACATGTAGCGATGCAGGCCTTTGAACGCCAATTGGAACTTCAAATCCAAATCGACAAAGTGCTTCATAAAATGGAAACTAATTATGAAGACAAAGACGTGGATTTACTTTCCAAACTACAAGAGGAATTTGAGCGTCTAGATGGCTATACCATTCAATCAAAAACGGAGGAAATCTTAGAAGGTTTAGGATTTTCGACGGAGGATTTAAGTCGGCCATTGCGATTATTTTCAGGGGGTTGGCGAATGCGGGTAATGTTAGCCAAATTATTATTACAAAAACCAGCTTTGTTGTTATTGGATGAGCCGACCAACCACTTGGACTTACCTTCCATTGAATGGGTTGAAAAATACATACATGATTACGAAGGGTCTATTGTAGTCGTATCCCATGACCGCTATTTTTTAGATCGGACCGTCGATAATATCGCTGAGGTTTCTAACGCAAAAATCACCCTTTATCCGGGCAACTATTCGTTTTATATCGAGGAAAAATCCTTGCGAAATGAAATACAAAAGGGAGCTTACGAAAACCAGCAAGCTCAAATTCGTCAAACTGAACGATTTATTGAACGATTTAAAGCTAAGGCGAGTAAAGCGCGCCAAGTACAATCGCGTGTCAAAGCATTAGATCGTTTAGATGTGGTGGATGAAGTGATTGATGAAAAAGCGAAAGTTAATTTTAAATTTAATTTTGGGACCCAGCCGGGACGTTTCATCTTGTTTTTGGAACATATTACGAAGGCCTATGGGGATAAGGTGATTTTAAAAAATACGTCGGCAACCATAAATCGAGGTGATAAAATCGCGTTAATTGGAGCCAATGGAAAAGGAAAATCCACGTTGCTTCGTATAATTTCAGGTAGTGAGAAAATAGAGGGAGAACGCAGAACGGGGCATAATGTGATTGAATCGTTTTTCGCACAGCATCAATTGGAAAGTCTGCAAGTTGAAAATAACTTATTAGAAGAATTAAAAGGAACCGGAACGACGAAGACTGAAATGGAATTAAGGAGCGTGCTTGGTTGTTTTTTATTTTCCGGTGAAGAGGTTTTCAAAAAGATTAAAGTCTTATCAGGAGGGGAAAAATCAAGGGTGGCATTGGCGAAAGTATTGATTTCGGAAGCAAACTTTTTATTGCTGGATGAGCCAACCAATCACTTGGATATGCAATCCGTGAATATTTTGATTCAGGCACTTCAACAATACGAAGGAACCTATGTAGTTGTTTCCCACGATCGTTATTTCGTCTCGAATATCGCCAATAAAATTTGGTACATCGAGGACCATGAAATCAAGGAATACCCAGGCAGTTTTGATGAATATGAAGAATGGCAGTCGAGTCGAGGTAATAACGCCGTTGCTACCCCAAAAAAGGCAAATGAAAAAGCAAAGCCAGAATTAGCCCCAGTTGAAAGTCCGAAAAAAGAACCGTCGAACGAAAAGCAAATCGCGAAGTTAGAAGCTCAAATCATGGAATTGGAAAATTCGATTAACGAAATCGAGAATAAAATGGCTGCATTCGCCCAGGACGGAGCATTTGACGAAGTGAAAAAATTAGAGTTTGAATTGAATCAAAATAAAATTGCGTTAGAAGATATCACCGCAGAATGGGAAAGCTTAATCGCCTAATTACTTTTTTGGTGTTAAGTCTGCTCTCAAATGTATCATTGAAGGCACAAATAGCTAATAAGGTTTTTAAAGAGAATATAAAAACCGGTTATTTATCGCAAGGACTCAGTAACGAATACATTACTGAAAATCCTTGCTTTTCGATTGATAACCAAGAAAATTGGAACCTGCAATTCGATGATTTAAGTTTACAATCGACATCCTATTCCTTACGTATTATTCATTGCCAAGCCGATTGGAAACCCTCAAATTTAAGTGAAATCGAGTATCTGGAGCAATTCAATGATATCCCTTTACGAAATACAGCCTCTTCCATGGGGACAAAAATACCTTACCAACATTTTCAAATAAACCTTCCAAAAACTCGAGTTAGTGGCAATTTCATTGCAATGATTTATGCCAACCGGAACAAACGGGACACCATTTTAACGCGCCGATATTCCATTTACCAAACTGAAATGACAGTAGCGGGTAAAATGAATTTTGCTAAAACCAATACACTTCGAAATACCCATCAAGCCCTAGAAATCAACCTATTATATCCAGATAATTATTTGATTAGTTCAGAAGATGATATCCGAATCGAAGTAAGAAAAAATAATCAGTCTGAAAATCAAATCAAGTCCTTTCCTCGGCCCATCATCAATTCGATGGAAAGAAGGATCACATTTCCTTTTTACAACCAAGAAAATTCAGTGCCTGGCGGAAACGAATATCGTATGATTGATGCGCGTAGTAGTCAACAAAAATTAAGCTATGTCGCATCACTTCAAACTGAAAACCGATACACAGAAATTATCGCTGCGCTTGAACAGCCACAGGGTAATTATTCCTATGTCCAACGACCAGATTTCAACGGAGCATTTGTTATCTCTAACTACGAAAACCCGGGCCAACCACTCATATGTGATTATGTGTGGTGCCAATTTAATTTAAAATCAGCGCAGCTTCCCAATGAAAAAATTTACGTTCTCGGAGCGTTTAATTCCTTTCTCAAAAACACAAGTAGTGAAATGATATATAAATCAAACGAAGGTGTGTATTCGAGTCGTATCCTAATCAAACAAGGCATATATAACTACTTATTTGCAAGCAATGCTTCGACAAATACAAGTTTGGAGGGAAATCACGCACAAACTGAAAACCAATATGAAGTATTGGTGTATTTTAAAAAGCCTGGCCAGCGAAATGATTCGCTAGTGGGTTATCAAAAAATTCACTTCCCCTGATTACAAGTTAAATGATTACACGTTAAATCGAAAATGCATGATATCACCATCTTGCACGAGATAATCCTTCCCTTCTACCCCTAATTTTCCCGCTTCTTTACACGCTGCCTCTGATTTATAGGTCTGATAATCAACCATTTTAATCACCTCCGCACGAATAAAACCACGTTCAAAATCGGTGTGAATCACGCCAGCTGCCTGTGGAGCTTTCCATCCTTTTTGAATCGTCCATGCCCGAACCTCCTGTACTCCCGCTGTGAAATAAGTAATTAAGTTTAAAAGTGAATACGAACTTTTGATCAATTTACTTAAGCCCGATTCCTGTAAACCATATTCATTTAAAAACATATCGCGCTCTTCCAAATCTTCAATTTCAGCAATTTGTGCCTCAATCGCGGCGCAAACGACAATTACCTCAGCATTTTCTGAAGCCACATTTTGTTTCAATTGATTTACAAACTGATTTCCTCCTTCTGCTAAGGAATTTTCATCCACGTTAGCCACGTAAATCACGGGCTTATCGGTCAACAAACATAATTCACCAATCGACGTTTCGCGCAAATCAGGGTCCATTTGAACCGTTCTGGCTGATTTACCTTCTTCCAGAGTTGATTTAAACAATTGCAAAGCGCCTAATTCTTGTTTTGCTTTCGCATCACCAGCT
>CANHCG010000287.1 GCA_947459055.1 Cytophagaceae bacterium
CCGAGCCCCCTTCCTCCGTTTGATCCGGATTCGACTTTAGATTTTGGCCGAAAACAAAGGCTCCAAATACTGCGCTCAATTTAGACGAGAACGTTCCTGCCCATCTGATTTCTTGGGACCATTGCTCATGCGTCGAAGTTGCCTGAGAATATTTTAAAGCTTGCAATCCGGTGAAATCTCGGTCATTTGATGGGTCCCAATTCCAATAACGCCAAGCAGAAGTTGAGGTCAACGTTCCCGAACCCAAAGCGATATCCGCCGTCAATGAGATACCGCCTAAGTCCTGATTGGACCGCCACGGGGTATCGTGGTCGATTAATCGGTCGAATGGATTCCGGCTAGGTAAGGTATAATTTAAATCCTTGAGGATGTTGTCAAATTGCCGATAGGCCGCACGCAAGGTTGGGGCCACTCCGGCAATAACCTGCGCGTAGCCATTGGGTCTTTGTTCGGTGAAATCGCCGATGAGGGTAAATTTTACATGTTCGGAAGGGACGAAAAGGAGTTGGCCACGAAGGCCTAGGTTGTTTAGGTCGTTGACTTTTTGTTGGGTCGCGACATTGTACAATAAGCCATCCCGCTGCGTTCCGGAAAATGAAATCCGAGTAGCTAACGTCTTCGAAATCGGACCCGTTACGCTGGCTTTTGCCTGGATATAACCATAGTTTCCGTAGCTTAATTCGAAATTAGCTCCGGGCGTAAAGCTCGCTTTTTTAGTTGTTACATTAAAGTTACCAGCAGAGGTGTTTTTTCCAAAAAGCGTTCCTTGAGGTCCGCGGAGTACCTCAACTTGTTCGATGTCGACAAAATCCATGGTAGTCGCGGCCGGTCGTGCATAATAAACGCCATCCACATAAAATCCGACGCCGGGATCGATACCATCATTCGTTAAGCCAAAGGTCGTACCCAAACCCCGAATGCTTAAGGAGGTATTGCGAGGATTCGAAGAATAGAGCTGAACGGAGGGAATGAATTCTTTTAAGCGATTCACGTTAAAGGAACCTGTTTCGGCCACTTTGGTGCCTCCGATGACGGTGATTGGGATAGGAACATCTTGAACGGCTTCTTTGCGCCGACGAGACGTCACTACAATCTCCTCTAATTCCTTCGTTTCCTCCTTTAAAAACACCGTTGTGGGTGTTCCTTCGGCGATGTATTCCAGTTTTTGGTAGCCGATAAAGCTTAAGACGAGCGTATAGGGGAATTTTTGCCCCGTTTGAAAATAAAAATTACCCTCCGCATCTGTCAAAACGCCGTGTGTAGTGCCTTTAATGAAAACAGAAACGCCGGGGATGGCTTGTTTAGTTTTTTCGTCGAGGACTTGACCCTTCAGGGTGGAATTAATGGTGGGCTTGCTTTGTTGGGCCACCGAGAAAAATGAAGAAAAAATCAGGGCAACGCCCAATAGGAAACCATAGAAAAATTTCATTACTTGTACTGTTTAATGTGAATAAGAATTCATTTTGCGATGAGCTTGTTTCGTAAACTTGCCAATCTGTTGCCGCAGATTGGCTTTTTAAAATTATTATAAACTATAAACCCTACGGACTTAGTAGATTATAAGGCAAAAGTAAGGGGGCTTTATTTATAAACCAAATGATTTTAAAAAGTTTTTCGAAATGATTTAGGGGTGGTGTGAGCCAACTTCCTAAAAAAATGATTGAAATAACTCACTTCATTAAAGCCTAAGGCCTCCGAGATTTCGGTAATGGTCCAGTCGCCGAATTTCAGCATCAACTTAGCCTCCTGCAAAATTCTTTCCGCGATGACCTGGGAAGTCGTTTTTTGTGTCGTTTCTTTGATCGCCCGGTTCAGATGATTCACATGAACGGCTAATTGGGTCGCAAAATCAGCGGGTGAGTTTAATTTAATCTGGGCATGCGATCCTTCGATGGGAAATTGACGTTCCAACAGCTCTAAAAACAGCATCGATATTTTTTGATTGGCATTCCCAGGCGCATACCGCGTGATATTTGCGGGCTCCAACTTCAAAGCCGTATGCATCAGTTCCAACGCAATATTCCGCAACATATCATATTTATGAATATAGTCCGAATCAATCTCTACGAGCATTTTCTCAAACAATCCAACAAAGGTTTGATAAGATTCTTCATCCAATTCAATCACCGGAATGCCTTGCGGCTGGTAAATGGAATAGCGGTTCAACTGCCCAAATTGACGAAAAAAATCATCATTGAAAATACAGAAATAGCCACTTTTTATCTCCTCCGTATTTTCCCATTTATAGGGAATAAAGGGATTCGAAAAGACTATCGCCCGCTCTTTTACTTCTATCACCTTATCCGCAAAAAAGATTTTTCCTTGGCCTCGGACAAGCGTAATTTTATAAAAATCACGTCGACGGTACGGAACTGGCTTTGCTCCTGCCCCTATGAAAGGGTCTAATTTAAACACATTAAAATGCCCCCAATCCTGGGTCAATGACTCGGGAATCCATGTAAATTTATTCCGATAAAAGGCCTCCAAAGTCTCTATTGTTGCCATAGCTTATCCCTAAAAAGACCGCTTTAGCTTCTTATTAAACGCATAAATCAAACTCACATTCCACAAAACATCATCTCCGGCAATTTCCGAGCTTACCTTTTTGTTGACCACAGAGGATATTGAAAATGGACTTCGGGCATTCGATAATGTCAATGTCTCCGAGAAATAAAAGCCACTTTTAGCATCCATTTTTAACATGCACAGCTGTGGATTAAATCGCAAATAGGTGTCTTTGGCTACTCGAATATTTGAAATCCCTGCATTCAGTGTAAGAAAATACGTATTGTTCGTCGAACCCTCCGTAAAGCCATGTGCATGTAAAAAATAAATCCCTAAGTTCAAATGTTTATTGACAACATAGGTCGGAACCCATTCGGTGGCAAGGAATTGTTGGTGCCCCAGCATCGAAACCGATTTCCCCTTCGCATCAAAAAAATTAACCGTTCGAAAGGCCACCGAAGGATGCGCACCTATACTAAATCGAAAACGAGATCTATTCACCGCCTTATATCGAAACCAAAAAATAAAGGACCAAGGTTTTCCCTCCAAGGAAAAACGAAATTGTGGCTCAAAAGCCAGCCGCTCACTACCCACCGACAAATCAAATATCGTAGCCGGTTTCCCCAAGGTAAACATAGGCAATATCGAAATCCCATTATTCGTCACACTCGCCGCACCGGAAATATGATAGGTCGTCTGAACGCTATCCCCTACTGCCTCCTCCCCATTGGCAAAAAAATTCAAGCCCATTCCCAAACAAATACTTAGTAAATATTTATGCATCATTCAATCAGTTCCCATTACGATTTCACGACTTTAATCTCTTAAACGATTAAAAATCATACAAGTCCCAAACAATTACTTGTAAAAATCAAACAACGTCAAGAAGGACTCCCTTCGAATCATAATCCCGCCCACATACCTCATTTCTCAAAAAGGGTCGTAATTTAGCAGCTTCAAAAAAATGAAATTCGCCTTACTCATGTCCTCCCGTACCAAAATTATTTTAGTCTTAGGTGTTTTATCGGC
>CANHCG010000288.1 GCA_947459055.1 Cytophagaceae bacterium
GTGGAGATGACGAATCAGTCAGATGCCTATAGTCTTTTTGCGGTGCAGGGACCGAAAGCCGCTGGAGTTTTGCAAAAATTAACTTCCGTGGATTTGGCTGATATGCCTTATTATACCTTTAAAATAGGGGCGATGGCGGGATTTGAGGAAATTATTATTTCCAATACTGGTTACACGGGTGCTGGCGGATTTGAGATTTATGTGAAGAATGAAAACGCGCTGGCGATGTGGAATGCGATTTTTCAGGCGGGGGCATCGGAAGGAATTAAGCCGGTGGGCTTGGGGGCTCGGGATACATTGCGGACGGAAATGGGCTATTGCTTATATGGGCATGACATTGATGATACGACTTCGCCGATAGAGGCAGGTTTGGGTTGGATTACATCCTTCAATAAAGATTTCATCATGAAAGATCATCACGCCAAAATCAAGGCCGATGGACCTTCGAAAAAATTAGTAGGTTTTGAAATGATTGACCGGGGCATTCCGCGTCAGCATTATCCGATTTTAGATGCGGCGGGACATGTGATCGGGGAAGTGACTTCGGGAACGCAATCACCGAATTTATCCAAAGGAATCGGGATGGGCTATGTGGCCACGAGCGAATCCGCAGTCGGAACTGAGATTTATATTTCCATTCGGGAGAAATCCTTGAAGGCTCAAATCGTTAAAATGCCATTTATTTAAGATGCGGAAGATTGATGTTTGTTTGTCGCCGGATTTGATTCACCTGTATGACCTGAGTGGAAAGGCAGTGGTGGCGGTGGATATTTTTCGGGCTACTTCCTGCATGGTGACGGCTTTTGCGCATGGGGCCTCTGAAATTGTCCCTGTGGAGCAGGTGGATGTGTGTGCATCTTACCGAGAAAAAGGTTATTTGGTTTCTGCGGAGCGCAATGGGATTACGCCAGAAGGTTTTGATTTTGATAATTCGCCATTTTCGTATCAAGTGGAAAAGGTGAAAGACGCGAAGATTTGTGTGACAACGACAAATGGGACGGTGGCGATTCGTCGGTCCGAGACCGCTGCCGCTTTATATGTAGGGGCATTTTTAAATATTTCTCGGGTCGTGGAGGCTTTACAAACTTGGGATGGCGATGTGTTGGTGGTTTGTGCGGGATGGAAGGGGAAGCCTAATTTGGAGGATACCTTGTTTGCGGGGGCGCTAATTGATCTTTTGACTGGCCAGTATGAGGTTGCAGATGATGCGGCATTGATGGCTTGGAAGAATTACAATGTGGCGTCGAAGGATTTGTTGACCGCCGTAAAAAATAGTTCGCACGTGAATCGACTGTTAGGTTTGGGCATCGAACGTGATATAGCTTTTTGTTTAGAATTTGACCGGTATTCAGTGCTACCGACCTGGGATGGTCAGCGCCTAATTGATGCCAATCTTTGAATTTCCGCCTGAAAGGCCGTATTTTTGTCCTCTATGATTCTGTATAGCACCCAACAAAAAAGTTCTGATGTTTCCTTCGAGGAGGCTATTTTCCGAGGCTTGCCGCCGGATAATGGTTTGTATATGCCGACGGAAATACAACGCATGCCCGCAGCCTTTTTTGAGCAAATTCATACATTGACCTTGCCTGAAATTGCGGAGGCAGTTTGCCAAAACTTGTTGGGCCACGACCTTAGTCCTGCCGAAATTAAGTCCATCATTACTTCTTCGATGACATTTGAGGCGCCACTGTTCGATTTAGAACCGGGCGTGCAGGTGTTGGAATTATTTCACGGCCCTTCGATGGCCTTTAAGGATTTTGGTGCACGATTTATGGCGGCGGTAATGTCGCATTATTTGCAGAAACACCAGCGTGAAATTCGGATTTTAGTGGCTACTTCTGGTGATACTGGGGGTGCTGTGGCGCAAGGATTTTTTCAAACGCCGGGGATTTCAGTGACGATTTTATATCCTTCCGGGAAAGTATCGGATATTCAGGAAAAGCAATTGACGACCCTTGGTGGGAATGTGCAGGCGCTGGAGATTGATGGGACCTTTGATGATTGCCAACGCTTGGTCAAACAGGCCTTTTTGGACGAAGAATTACGCGGCCAATTTAATTTAGCTTCCGCGAATTCGATAAACATCGCCCGATTAATTCCTCAGTCCTTTTATTATTTCGCGGCTTATGCAGCATTGCGCAAGCAAGGAAATCAGAAACCTGTAGTTTTTTCAGTTCCGTCAGGAAATTTTGGAAATTTAAGTGCGGGTTTGATGGCCTATCAAATGGGCTTGCCGGTTCAGGCTTTTATCGCAGCCTGTAATGAAAATCATCCAGTGCCAGATTATTTGGCCTCAGGGATATATGAACCATCCCCGAGTGTCGAGACGATTTCTAATGCCATGGACGTGGGAAGTCCTTCTAATTTTGTGCGAATGCAGATTTTGGCGGGTGCTGAATGGTCAAAGGTCGCCAGTCTGGTGAAAGGATATGCGACAGATGATGATAAAACCAAAGAAGTCATGGCGGATGTCTTTGCTCGTACGGGATACATTATGTGTCCACATACGGCGGTTGGTTATGATGGATTGATGCAATATCAGGCGGAAAATTCTGGAGATTATGTGGGAGTGGTATTATCTACGGCCCATTATGCGAAGTTTTTGCCGACAGTGGAGGCCGTGTTAGGCCAACGTGTCCCTGTTCCACAGCGTTTAGCGGATTTACTGGATTTACAAAAAAAATCCGTTCGCTTAGGAACGGATTTCGAAGGATTTAAGGCCTATTTGTTGGCTTAAAATAAGCTTTTGAATTTCTCTTTTTCTTGGAATATAACGATGGCGTTTAGGACGATTAAGGCGATTCCGATGCCTGGGGCATTTGCCATAAATATTTCAAATAACAGAATGTTTACCGAGATCGGCGCTAAAATGGTTATGGCCAATGCTCTTTTGCTGGGGATTAAAATGAGAATTCCTCCTATGATTTCGAAGGCCTTGACGACGGCCATATAGCCAGTTGGGCCAAATAAATCAAAAAATGCTTTCTGATTTCCGGTTAAGGTTGGCATCGGTGCCAATGGAAAAAAGTAATTGATTCCTCCAAAAAGGAATAAAAAGGCCAAAGCCAACGCTGGAATAAGTTTGATGTACTTCATATTTTTTTTAGAAATTTGGTTTTTTGTTGTAATCGTTGCGAGATAAGTATTTTTCGATCAATACATACAAGAGGATAAATAAATAGCGACTCCCCATTTCTTTAATTTTCAGGTTTGATTCTCCTGCTTTTCGGTTGCGCCAGGAATTGGGTAACACGTCATAGGTATATCCGCGCGTGATGGCTTTTAATGGGAGTTCAATTGTGAGATTAAAATGGGCGGATAAAAAGGGTTTTAGTCCTTCGATGGTGTGTTTTCGATAGAGTTTAAAGGCGTTCGTCGCATCGTTGTATTTAATGCCAATGAGTACGCGGATGAGCCAATTCGCAATTCGGTTAATGAAGAATTTATGTCTTGGGTAGTCAAATACCTTACCGCCTTTAATGAAGCGAGAGCCGAACACACAATCGAGGTTTTTGGCCACCATTAA
>CANHCG010000289.1 GCA_947459055.1 Cytophagaceae bacterium
ACCGGAGCTAACCAAATCCCATTTTCGGGCTTTTGCGCGTACTGAATCAACTTTTCCAACATCGACAACCGGGTCGTCTGATTTCCCCCAGTCCCCATTTCATGGCCCGCAAGCACTAACCAATAACCTTGTTTCGCCGCGTCCTGAATCAAGGGCAAAAGTTCGTCAAAGTCTTTTCCATCCATTTCCATCCCGGTCAATTGGGCCATATTCAAATATGCTGGATCATTCGGCGCCTCATTACGCCAGCCCCGACCCGAACTAAACTGCTGATATACCAAAGGGACATAACTCTGCGTCTTCTCATTATTGCCTACAAAGGTCTGCCCACATGGATAGGCAAAAGACTCTGGAACGACGCCCAACATCTCCGTAATTTGCCGATTACTCTCCCCCAATTCCTTCGCCATTTTTTCCAAGGAATATTCCTCCAATGCCTTCGACCGTGCCCAAGCAAAATTCCCAGAACAAGGATGAAACATGGTATGATTCCCTATCTCATGCCCCGATTTCACTAATTCCCGCCACAGTGGCAAGGTTTTTTCAATCGCGTTCGGCATCACATAAAACGTGGCTTTCGCGCCGAATTGATTCAAAAGTTTCATCCCAGCCTGTACCTGACTGCCCCGGCCATCATCAAAGGTCAAGCTCAACGCCATCTTTTTGCCCGCCGGCCATACGGCTTTTTTCTGCGACTGCGCCAGGGCGCTCATCGACCAAAAACTCAACATAATCATCAAATACCTCATTGTCTTAATGCATTAATTTGTTTTTCGAATACTTCTTTTTGCTTCATCGCCTCTTCCATGGGAAGCCCAACTTTCATATCGGGCCGCAAATGACCCGTAGCCCGCAACCAAGCATCTTTCATCAGCCGATGCTCCTGACCCAAGGCCTCATAAAATTTATAGTTCTGTATTTGATCCCAGTCCTCACAGCTCTTCTTCGTAAAAAATTCGATGATTTCCCGCGCCACTAAGGCATGTCCTAATTCACCAATATGAACACCATCAGCAGCCAAGGAAAAGTTAGGGTCCTTCTTTTTCTTTTTTTCCAAAAACTTTTTCATCGGAAAATGGGGGTCGATGACCTCCCAAGTCGATTGCCTTTTCAGCCATTTGGAATACACATCTAACACCCCTGCATAGGCCGGGCTTTGGTCTTTTTTATCCTCATAAACCGTGGGGGTCAAATGAACTATCCGGATCCCCCGGGCAGCCACTTGTACATGTAACCACTGAATCCCCTCCTTAAATTTCTGAAATCGTTCCGCATCCAAAGGCTGATAAATCCCATCGTTCATCCCATAACAGGCAATAACTAAATCGGGTTTCGTCCCATCCAGCACTCGGGCAAGGCGTTCATGCAAATCCGGCCGAGGAAATCGCCCGCCGGCATGACCCTCTTCGGATAAACCGGAAACCGTCTCACTCGGAAGGCCTAAATTCATGATTTCAATAGGCTTGCCTGAACCTTGCATCCGCGCATAGGCATCTACTAGTTGAACATATCCGCCCGCGTAGGTTATGCTATTCCCTAGAAAGAGGACGCGCTGGATTTTCGGGCCGAAGAACTGCCCTTTTGCGAAAAATGAAAAACTAACAAGCCATACTAAAACGAAGCCCCGCATGTGCTATTTTTTTAAAGTATCCACCGCCACTTCGCCAAATCGCTTACGCGCACCTTTCAATTCGCCGTGACTTTGCGGTAAAATGAAGGCCAAAAGTCCGATAAAAAGTAAAACCAGCAAAAAGCGCTTCCCCCAATTTCCAAATGAAATTTTTTCAGGATTAAAGGTCGGCGAGGCCTTAGAAAGCATGGTAAAAACAAGGACAAAATTCACCGCATATAAATATTGCTCCGGCCGATACCCACTAATAAATGCACCGGTAATTAAATAACTTAGAATAATGTACAATCCCCACATGCTAAAAAAGAAGGTCCAGGTCGTAGCATAGGTATTCGGCTGTAGCTGGCTCAAAAGGCGCCGAATCCAATAGATGGCAGCGCAGGCGATAAGACCTAAAGAGCCCCATTGAACCCAAGCATAGACATTCGGGTCGTCGGTTGGGATTAATTTCACATACGTTTCTTGGATACGCTCCCACTCGAAATTTTGTTGCCACATCACAAAAGGAATGATTAGCAAGAGCATGAAAATGGGAAAGGCTTGTTTTTTGGGCTCTGTCTCTTTTTCCGCAGCCCATTCACTCGTCAATGTCCCATAAGCCAAACCTAGACCGCCGAAGAAGCCTAAGGAATATTCCATCACATTCCAAAAATTAAAATCTATTTCCGATACTCGGCCTAAGACTTGCAAAAAATTACCAAAAGCAAAGCCAAAACCGCCGCCCAATCCCGCAAAGGCGGCAACTCGAAGCGCAGAATGCAATTTCAACCGCAAGAAAATCCAAGCCAAAGCCAGCGCCATCCCTAAACAAATCGCCCAAACTTCTGAACGTGGCGGGGTCATGTACCAGCCAAATTGTTCAATCAAGAAAAAGTATAGAATCGCGCCACCGACAACCATTTCGATGATCACTTGCGGCCAGCCCAACAAATCCTTCTCCCCTTTACTAATCGCTAGGCCAAATAATCCGCCTCCCAAAAAACCATATAAACCCCCAATCACAAATAACATCGTTAAGCCGTATAAAACATTCCCCCAGTCATCGGCCCGACCATAACCAACCACCATCCCATAACTCATCATTCCTCCCAAACCCCAACCTAAAGCACCGGCCAAGGTAATAGTAAATGCCTGCGCAAGCCAGTCCTTCCGATTCACCAGCAACAACACACTTAGCGATCCGAGTGCTCCGGCAAAAGCAGCGCCATGTTCATGGCCAAATTGGCCCCGAATGGCCCATGCCGTTCCTAATGACATGCCTACTAGAAGCATGTTTAGATACATTGATTTGATTTTCATAGGTTTAAATAGGTATATTTGAAACAAACATAGCATTTTTTTGAAAAAGTACATCTTATTTTTCCTGACTTTCACAGGCACACTTAATGCCTGTGCCTCTCCCAAAGACCCTGTCAAAGAGGCGCAAAATACGTATTTAAATAGTGTCAACATCCCATTGGCCGGCAACGCCTTTCAAACAGCAGGGCCCTCATCGGACGCCATCACATCCAAAGGAATCGCCTCTTGGACTCAAGCCAATACGCAATATGCTGTATTTTTTAAATCCGATAAGGCCCTTCGTTGCCGAATTAAATTAATCGGCTCTATGGATCCTGGGCATACCATCCGCTTGAAGGTAGGTCAAACCATCCAAACCCTCGGGCTAGATGCCAAAGGTGAATTAGATGGAGGTGAATTTACCCTTTCGGCGGGTTATCAGGAGATAAACCTTCAAGGAATCAGCAAAAAAACAGGAAATTATGCGGGAATTAGCGACCTGCGGATTGAAACCAATGAAGATATTTCAAGCATTTCATTTGTTAAAGACAATGTGGATAATCGCTTTTATTGGGGTCGGCGAGGGCCTTCCGTACATTTAACC
>CANHCG010000290.1 GCA_947459055.1 Cytophagaceae bacterium
CACGATTTGAGTTTTTTCGGAAAAAACGGGTCCCGTGGTGATGAGAAAATTGGCCCATTTACCAGGGTCCAGGCTTCCCACTTGGTCCGATATCCCCAATAATCCAGCAGGCGCAGAAGTCATTGCCTCGAGCGCTTTTTGCTCGCTTAAACCCATTTGAATAGCTTTGCGGACGTTAGGTAAAAATTGGCCTACTTCCCGCAAGCCATGCGTCGTTAAAGCAAAAGTAATACCTGCTTTTTCGAAAGCCGCGGCGTTCGTAGCTGCTAATTCCCAATGTTTTAATTCAGCGACGGTGACAAAGCGTGCATCGGTCGGATCCTCTAAATCCATTGCCTGTGGGTAATTCACGGGCAAAATGAACGAAGCCTTGGTGGCTTTCATGTCATCGATGCGTTGATATTCATTTCCGCTGGCTTTGATGATGTATTGAACGCCAAACTCATCACCAATTTTATCGGCGCGTAATACTGACCATTTGTCGGTCACCTCAAAAATCTGTGGCAAAGTGGCTTGCTCATTAAAGGATTGCAGAGTTAAATTCATGCCTTCTTTTGCGGGCTTTGATTTATACCACGCGGCATCTAGGAAATGTTGACGTAATAAAGCCACACTCCCCATTAATGAATTTGGATAATCCTGTGTGGAACTTCCTTTATCTAAGGAATAATGCGCGGAGGCCTTTTCCTTTAATAAAACCAAATTTTCCTTTTCCTTAGCAAGGGTAACCACGGCTCCGGTTCCCCGAGAAATCCCGTCCATTTGATGGGAAAGAACGGTTCCAAAGCCCAATTTACGTAGCTCTTTTGCCTTGGCGTCTTGAACCGAAAACTGTTTCGCAAAGGAAACTTCTGTTTTTAATGCCTGATTCCAAGAAAATGGGCCTTTGGTATTTGAAACCATTTGAGCGGGGGCGCGGTAGTTAAAGGTTCCAGCTTGAACGGCTGTCGAACCATAATCACTGTAGGCGTCGATGAAGGATGGGTATATGAATTTGTTTTGACAATCGACGACAATGGCGTCTTTGGGAAGGGGAATATTTTGGCCGATGGCCTCTATTTTACCCTGTTTGATTATCAAAACAGCATTTTTTAATGTAGTTTTTGAGTCTTTTACGATGTTAGCATTGACAAATGCATAGTAGCCTGATTTGGGACTGGCTACATCGTTCAAGGGAAATGTGACTTGGGCAAAAATGGGAGCCGACAGGCCCACAAAAAATACCATGAGCCACCGAAGGGATGCTGTTCTCATTTTTCTAGTTTGAAGGTGAATATTAATTTTAAAAATACATATTATTTTGCGTTTTGTTGTAATTTCATGGTTCAAAATTCGAAAAACTGAAATTGAGCCTATGCGCCAATTAGCCATTGCCTTTCTTGCGGTGCTCTTATTTGCAATGCCTTCCTTGCATGGTCAGAAGATTGGTGATTTTGTATTTGCTAAGTTGCCACAGTCATATCAGCTCTATCCTCGGGCTGAAAACAATGCGGCGGAGGTGCCGATTGAGGGGGTTACCTTGAATAAAGATATAAATGCGATTAGTTTACGGATTACACGTAATGGGGCAAATTACCGTTGGCAAAAAACCAACATCAGCCCGAGCGTTCCTTTCGCCACTAAATTCTTCATACCGGCTGAATTAGCTCAATATCAAGTGGATATTTACAGCTTTAAAGGCAAAGATTCCAGCTTAGTTACGAGTAGTAAAAACATCGTAGCAGGGGATGCTTTTTTGGTAACAGGCCAGTCAAATGCCTGGATTGGCCCTATTGACGACCAAGTATATCAAGGTGAATGGCTGCGTACCTTTGGTGCGGTTCAGTTACCCGATAATTATGGACCATATAATCCGGCGGATACCTTATGGTCATTAGCGACCGGCTTAGCACGAGTAGGTCCATGGGCTGCCGAAATTGCGAAACAATTAATTAGTTATGAAAAAGTACCTATTTGCCTCATCAATTCTGCGGCAGGGGGCTCTTACATTGACTGGCATTTGATCCTCGATGGGACTATAAAAACGCCCATCGATGGTGGAAATATCATGTATTATAAGGCCCTGAAATCTGGGGTATTAGCCAAGGTCAAAGCTATTATTTTCCGACAAGGAGAGGGAGAAGTTGCGCTAAATGAAACCAATCTCTGGGGACAAAAATTCGCCCTCCTTGAGAATAAATATAAAAAATATTTTCCGAGTGTGCAGCAGGTGTTTGTGCCCCAACTTAATGTTTACGAATACAAAAACCTATATGGTTCTCAATCTCGTGAAGAACAACGAAAATATCACTCAAATGATCCTTACATCAAGTCATTCGCGACGGTGGGTACTCGCCAGTTTGACCGATTGCACTATGGGAATGAAGGTTATCGTCAAACGGGTTTAGAGGCCGCACGTATTATTTCGAATGTCATTCATAAAAGAAATTGGCCGACCGAAATTTATAGCCCGAATATCCAACGCGCCTATTTTGCCTCCGAGACCGAACGAGATAAATTATACCTTGAATTCGAAGATGGTCAAAACCTCATCGCCACCACCGATACCACCATTATTGACTCCAAGGGCAAATCCCATAAACTTTCTCTAGCAGATCATTTCTTTTGGGATAAATACAACGACAATAGCCTAGGGCCTTATATTAAGAGTGTTAGCGTCGTGGATAAACGCAGAATCCTGATCCAATTTAAAGATCAATACGACGGCAACACCATCGGTTATTTGCCTAATTACCATAAAAAATTCGTCACAAACGAGTCCGAATATGCCTTCGCAGGCCCTTTCATTCGAAATCAAATGGGCATGCGGGCATTCTCATTTAGCTCTTTTCCGATTACCAAAAAAGACGACTCCGTCTATGATTTTGTTTGTTTGCCAAATCCAGTGACTCAAAAACTGTCCATCACCTGGCCTAAATTTGTGATTGGTCATTTAGACATTTACAACATGCGCGGTGATTTGACCTTTACTTACAAAATAGACGGACTGAAAATAAAAGATATAGACGTGTCTAATTGGGCCGCTGGGAACTATTTCGTTTTGTTTACGGGAGCGAATGGCGAAATATTCCGCAAACGATTAGCCGTCATTAAATAAGCTCCTTCGCTTCATCAATGAAGTAACAATGCGGATGATTTTGCATCCCTATCTTCGGGTAATAGCCCTCCGCCGCTGGTGCTGCCAATAAAATCAGTTTGGCTTTTGGGATATGATTTTTCAATTCCCGGATTAATTGCTTGCCTATACCACGGTGCTGATACGCCTCATCCACCGCTAAATCCGCCAAATACGTCGTATATACATAATCCGTCATTGCCCTCGCTAAGCCGACTAATTTCGTTCCTTCATAGGCGCCAACATATACATTGGCATGAGCCAACATAAGTTCCATCGCAGCCACATCATGCAAAGGCCGTCGCAAGCCTAAAGTCGATTTCTCGAGCACATTAATTAAATCATGGACACTTAATTTCGGATTCATTTGGAACGTAATCTCCATCATTTTAGG
>CANHCG010000291.1 GCA_947459055.1 Cytophagaceae bacterium
ACATTGATGGCATTTAAATAAAATTCATTGGCCACCCGAGAGGTCTGCTTATCCTTCGCAAAAGTAAACATTCCCACACCTGGGTATAAAATTACCACTGGATTTGGATCACGAACCGCCGGACTATTCGCATGTTTACAGGTCTCATAATAAGCAGTATACATCGCCCGATAATCCGTGAATAAAGGGGCCAATTGCTCCTTTATTGCCGCCAAATCACTTAAATCCTGATCAGGTGTCAAATTCAACACCAAAGGTGAAATCTTCGTACGTAAAAAATGATCCGGACATGAAGTTCCCAAAGGAGCCAATGTCTCCAAATCATTCGAATTAATGAACTGTAAAATGCGCTCATCATCAGAAAAATGTCCGATCATTTGCACATGCGAAGAACAAAAACCTCGTAAAATAGGCGCCAAGGCCGATGCCTGTGCAGCTCGAGCCTCCGCAGGTAAACTAGCGATCTTAGAACCACCAAATACCGGACGACTCACACCCTCTTTCGAGGCAATGTACTCTGCACATTTTTCAATCACCTCCAAGGTGTTCAAATAACATGAATATGACGTATCACCCCAGGTAAACAAGCCATGGGATCCTAGCATGATGCCACGAAGTGCAACCCCACGAGAGGCCGCTTCTTGCAAACAAGCACGTAATTGTAAACCTAAATCATAGCCTGGACGTTGCCAGCCGACCCAACCAATTTCCCCTCCAAACAATTCCTTAGTTATCTTTTCGCCATCTTTTGCCGCAGCAATCGAAATCGCCGCATCCGGATGTAAGTGATCAATATGTGTAAAGGGTAAAAATCCGTGCAATGGAGTATCGATGGACGGAGCTTTTGAAGCTAAATCAAAAATACAATGGTTGAACAATTCCACCATCTCATCCTCATGCTCGATGCCCCGATATACTCGCTCCAAGGATAAAAAACGATCCATGTAAAGCGCCGCACAGCCTGATTTTTTCAAGGTTCCAATGTCACCACCCGAGCCCTTAATCCACATCACATCGGTTGCATTTCCTGTCAAAGGATCTGTGTCTTGTATTTTTACAGACGTGTTCCCTCCCCCGTAATTAGTTAAACGCAAATCGGCTCCTAACAGATTGGACCGATAAATAAATAAATCGACCTCGTTACCGGCCATGGATTGCGCTTTTGCTTCGTCCCACAAATAGGAAACATGCTTATAATTTCTTGACATTTGACTAGTTTATTTTTGCAAAGGTATACTTCTTAAAAAGGCCAACAATCCTCATTATTACTAAGGATAGTTCTATTTTTTTTGACCAAAATAATCAACCACCAACGAACTCAAGGCCTTCACCCCTACTTGGAATTTCGATTCATCCAAATAAAAATCTGGCGTATGATGTCCTGCCACTTCATTCGACTTTTTATTTTCAGGCCGAGCACCCAAAAAGAAGAAAATTCCCGGTACCTTTTCCTGAAAATAACTGAAATCCTCCGCACCCGTATGGGCATGAATTAAATGAACTCCCTCTTTGCCATTTACGGCTTGCAAGGTAGGTAACATCTTTTCGGTCAATTGTGGATTATTATAGGTCACCGGATATCCCGTTCCTATGGTTACCTCCGCCTTAGCTCCCCCGCTCATCGCGATATGGGTGGCTACTTCCTTAATCCGACGGTGAACCAATTCCCGTTGGGCCGGTGAAAAAGTCCGAATCGTCCCTATCATATGGGAAGATTCTGGAATAATGTTTTGACGAATTCCACTATGAATCGCACCCACCGTCACAATCGCAGGATTATCCACGATATTCACGCTGCGGGAAACAATCGTTTGTAGACCTAATACGATCTGTGAGGAAATAACAATGGGGTCGATACCGGTCCAAGGACTCGCGCCATGGGCTTGTTTTCCGAGGACTTTGATGTCCAATTGGTCCACCCCCGCCATCGTAGCTTCTGGTTTATACTCGATAAGCCCATTGTCGGACTCAGCCGTCATATGTAAACCAAAAATGGCATCCACTTTTGGATTTTCCAATACCCCCTCCTTCACCATTAATTCCGCTCCGGCCAATACTTTTTCGCCTTTGGAATCATATACACCCTCTTCAGATGGTTGGAAAATAAATTTCACCGTTCCGGCCAAATTTGCCTTTTCAGAAGCTAAAATTTCAGCCACCGCCATCAAAATCGCCACATGCGCATCATGTCCACAGGCATGCATGACACCTGTTTTTTGTCCATTAAACTCCGTAATCACCTTCGATTTAAAAGGCAAATCGCCTCGTTCCGTCACCGGCAATCCATCCATATCCGCTCGAAGCGCCACGACGGGACCTGGTTTTCCTCCTCGTAAAATCCCAACAACCCCTGTTACCGCTACTTTTTCTTTCACCTCGATGCCCAAAGATTTTAAATGTGCCGCGATAATCCCAGCAGTTCGAATTTCTTGATTCCCTAATTCAGGATGCTCATGGAAGTCACGACGCCAAGCAATCACTTTTTGCTTCATCGCATCTGCCTTTTGAGCAAGGATGGGTTTTAAATTCGCTTGGGCCTGAGCGGCCAAGGAAAGGCCAGAAAAGAAAAGTACCGAAAGGATTTTTTTCATAGGTGTGGATTTAAAAGGGATATACTTATTTATATCCCCACTTTTTCATGATTTGTAAGTCTTCTTTCACGCAATCAATCGCCGCTTTTCCCTGATACGACTCTTGCTCAATAATGAAATGCTTCGTTCCGCCTAGCGTATCCCCTAATTTCACCATGGCTAACACATCGATAACTCCTTTACCTAAAATCGTACTTTCGTATTTCTCATGTCCGCTCGAAGCTAAAATCTCATCCTTCACGTGCATCGATACAAAACGACCTGGGAATTTCTTCAAAATTTCACCTGGAATACCGCCCCCATTAATCATGTTACCAATGTCTAATTGTTGGGTCACTAATTTAGGATCCGTGTTATTCAACATCAAATCGTACAATAATTCTCCCTCCAATTTCTCCGAGAATTCAAAATCATGGTTATGATAACCGAACTTCATGCCAAATTTTTGACATAACTCACCCGATTGGTTAAAAATATCCATATACTTCAGCAATAAGCTCTTATCCTTGCGAATCGACATATCAATCGAAGGGCTAATCACAAATTCCTGCCCGCAAGTGGCTGCATCTTCCACGGTATTTTTCCATAAATCGGTGAATTGTTTTTTAGAATCATCCCAATGCGGCTTACCCATGACGGTATGACCACTTGGCATTTTTAATCCTAAACCGTCCAAGCGATTTTTAAATTCGGAAGCGGACCATCCGTAAAATTTACGATTTACATAATTCGCATGTTCCACGTATTTATAGCCCATTTCGGCCAATTTAGTCAAGGTCCCCATCGGGTCCGTCTTCATATCTTCCCGGATGGAATACAATTGAATACCAACTAATTTCGAATATTTAGCCTTTGCGGCCAATGCCTCCATTGCCGGAGACGCAATTGCCATAGCTCCTAAGCCCAT
>CANHCG010000292.1 GCA_947459055.1 Cytophagaceae bacterium
ATAAATAAAGCCGGAGAAGTCCAAGTAGCCACCGCAGAAACGGGTGATGAACGATACGATAGATTGGCCGCCCAATCAGCATCTGGTGCCTTATGCAAATCATCTGAGGGCTCCTCCGCCTTTATTTGATTCGCCCAATCATGCACTCCATGTATATCCACCCCCGCAGCAAATAATTTCGAATCCCGAGCTAAACCCAAGGCCGTTAAATATCCGCCATAAGAACCCCCGTATAAACCGATTTTTTTGGGGTCAACAAAGGATTGTTGTGCCAACCACTCCCCTGCCGCCTTAATATCCAAATATTCCGAAGCCCCTAATGGACCCGCTGCCTTCGGATGTTGAAACTCATAGCCATATCCAATGCCCAAGCGGTAATTGATCGACAACACCACAAAACCCAAATTCGCTAGATACTGATTCACCGCATAGGCATTCGAATAATAATCCGAATAATGCCAACCCAATAACATTTGGCGCGGCGGACCCCCATGAATAAATATAATGGCCGGTTTTTTCTGCGAACCATTCGAATTATCAAAAATTTGTCCATGCAAAGTCAATCCATCCAGGGATTTAATTATCACCTGCTTAGGTTCAATTAAAGAAGTTGATGGAAACTCTTTGGGAACCAAATCAGCTGTAATTGATTTTGAGGAACCGTTTCCTTGGGCTACCATCAATTGAGGTGACTTCTGTGGACTAGATCCAATATAAACAAATCCCACATGACTATCCACCGAAATGGCCGACCACTCGTTGCCATTTCCCGGTGTCAAAACCTTCATATCCGCTTTATCAATAGAAACACGCGCGATGTGCCGACGATCTTTATCCAAGGCATCCGGACCCGTATTTGCATCAAATAATAAATATTTCCCATCATGTCCCACACTCACATGTTCCACCATAAAATCACCCGGCGTCAACAAAAGTGGATTTCCTCCCGCAACCGGTAGGGAATATAAATGAGGCCAACCATCCTGATAAGAGGTAAATGTGATTCGATCGTTTTGAACCCAATTTAAATTGGCACCGCCATGGGTTGTCGGGAAAGAACCACGATATGTTTTAGGAGCTGTCCAAACTGTTTTTGAAGGTTCACCCGTGAGCCCAACAGTGCGAATACTCCATTCAATCCGCTTACGAAAAGTTAGGGAATCGATCGCTCCTCCGGTGGCTGGAGTACGAATAAAGGCGATATTCTTGCTGTCGGGGGACCAACGAGGACTCGAGTCTTTTGCAAAAGAAGGATCAATCCATGAAATTTGATTCGTTCCATAAGGCAACCAACCAATAAACGAATGATCTCCCCGATTCGCCACAAACGCAATTTTAGACCCATCTGGCGACCACTTTACCTGACTAACCTGCCCACGTGTTTTTAATACAGGTACCGGAATTTCCAAAAACTCATCATTATTAATCGTATCCAGCTTAGACACCCATGGCTGCCCATCTTTAATAAACACCACCACATCGTTTAATGGTGAAATAGCCGGCTCATCACCTTCCGAAATAAAGCGCATCGCACCCCCATTGAAGGGTATTTGCCAAACCTGTACCGCAGAAGGCATCGTTTTTCCCAAAGGATTAACAGGCTTTTGACCATCAAAATTCGAACCATGATCCCCACCCCGAACAAAAACAACCCATTTGCCATTATTTGTTATCGAAATCGACGTAATTTCCTGTCCATCATCCTCCGTATAATTAGTTAATTTTCTAGCCTTAAAATCAGGCCCCTCCGCCACATAAATATTTCGTAATCCCTTCTCATCCATCGCCCATGCAATCTTATTTCCAATGCGCGCACTGACTAATTCAGTTGGGAAAGGAGCCGATTTAATAGCCTCAAAGGTATAATTTTGACCAAAAAGTAAAGAAACTGAAAAGAGTAAAGGGAAAAATACGATAAGCGATCGAAATGAAAACATAAATTTTTAGTATTAGAGGAAAGGAAATTTTAAACTAAATTTAGGGAAAATTAGGAATTTTTAACCTAAATTTTTTTTCTAGAAAGGAAATTAATGGATTTATCAATCATTTTTGTCAATTACCAAAGCGAGACCTACTTGTATAATTGCATACAGAGTATTTATCAACATTGCCAAAAACGAACCTTTGAAATCATTGTCATCGATAATTTTCCAATTCCAGGGGCGAACCAAGCTATTTTATCTTCATTTCCTGACACAAAATGGTTAAACCAGCCCAGTAATTCCGGCTTCTCCATCGCTAATAACCGAGGTCTCACGGCCGCCACTGGCAACTTTGTTCTTTTCTTAAATGCTGATACACTGGCTTTCGACCATTCCATTGAAAAAGCGATTGATTATTTAGAAAAACAACCAGAAATCGCCGCCATTGGTGCCTACCAAGTTCACGAGGATTTGAGCCGACATCCATTTTATTGGTCCCAAAACCAATTGCGAAAGGACTTGTATATTCTACCCGGACATCCGCAGATTCAAAAATTGTTATTTTCTTTGCTGCCCAACGAAAATTTTCAATCTGCCGAAGAAACAAATAATTTAGTCGGATTTTTCATGCTCATGAAAAAGGAAACAGCCCTTCGCGCCGGGGGCTGGGATGAAGATTTTTTCTTATACGCAGAAGATGTGGAATTTTCGAACCGACTGGCCCAAATCGGGAAATTGTGTTATTTTGAGGATGTCCAAATGATTCACCTAGTCGGCAAGAATCCATTCCGTCGCACCAAAATCTCTTTTGTCAATCGGTTTTCCGTACAAATTCAAATTTCCAATTTACTCTGGATACGAAAAAGTTATGGGCCCCTCGCCTATATGATCATCATGCTAAACTATGCCTTGGTACTACCCGGCTACTGGTTTTGGAAATGCTTGAACAATCTCTCCAAAGGCAAGTCCATCCTATTTAACACGGAAAACCAAATTTTATTCACGAGGAAACTAATTGTACTTTTCTCATACCTACCCAAAATACTCTTTTTGAAGCCTTATTTATTTCAAATCAAACCAGAAGAAAATATCGATTTATTGGAAAAATAATGAGAAAAATCATGATAGAACTCCCACGAATATTTGCTAAATTAGATCGTTTTTAAGCCATAGAACCTATTTACCTTGCAAACGAGCGAATTAATTTATCAAGTGATTAAAAGCCAAGCTCAGGAAACTGAGTGTCGCTGGATTGAGCAAAAATCCGTCTTGGATCTAAAAGGTATTTCGCTTGCCTTTGTCATGTGTCCGCGATTTATTAGTAAGTCCCAGGTCAATCATTCAAGCCCTATATTACCTGGTTGGAGTTTTCAATCTTGGAGCTTGGATCGCTTGGTTCGTGTTTATCTATTGTCTCTAATGGCAGAGAAATCAGTGGATGAAAAGGCGTTTGTAAATCAACTGAATTTACTATTCGATACAGCGGAAATGAACGAGGCGGTCGCTCTGTACAGCGCAATGCCTGTTTTGGCCAATGGAGAGAATTGGTTATTAAGAGCCACGGATGC
>CANHCG010000293.1 GCA_947459055.1 Cytophagaceae bacterium
AAGTATACCGCATTGATATCTTTAGTATAAATTCCTTCTAATCCTAAAATCCAGCCATCCCCTAAGTTTTTATCTAAGGCTAAGTTCGTTCTAAATACTTGAGAGAATTTAAAATTAGGATCCGTTACGGCCAAGTTATAGGCCGTTGGCGTCAATGGCAACGTAATTGCCGGACGATAGGCATTTACATCTGGATTGAATGGACGATTCGTTGGGTTAGCAATATTCTCTGAACCGAATAATACCCCATTGTTAGACAATTGATTCGATAACCATACATATGGTACACGACCTGAGAATACACCCAAACCTCCACGAATCTGTGTTTGTTTGTCATCCTTTACATCCCAGTTGAAACCAAAACGTGGTGACCATAAAACAGTTGTTTCAGGGAATTTATTGGTTGTCAATTTAACTCCATCACGGAAAGTTAAACTTGGAACATAGGTATTCGTATATTTTGGCTCATCAAATGATGGAAATGAAGTAGCATCTGCACGTAAACCGAAAGTCAATTTCAAGCCTTTCGCGGCAGTGATTTCATCTTGTCCATAAAAACTAAATGTACTACCCTTCATTTCTGCAAAAGGGAACGAGCTGTAATTTGACCATTGTTGTTGGTAACGCGCTGGAATAACCTTCGTATCGCCATTGGCCGAATTAATGAAATCATCAATTGATTTAAATTGGTATGCCCCATAATAGTTAGGCGCAAAACCATTCATAAATGCATTTGTCTCATACGCTAAACCAAAGGTATACACATGCTTTCCTTTGTAAATAGTTAAGTTATCTGCAATTTGGAAAATGTCAGAATTCAAAATGTTATTGGCTGAAAATGGCTCATATCCAAAAGCTGTTAACTCATTTAAATCATTATTTCCGATATCAACTGTTGGGAATGGATTATCATTCACCGGCGATTGACGAAAATCACGCATAGCCGTGTAACCTACTGTTAAGTTATTAGCTACCGAGCTAGAAAAAGTTGAGTTTAACTCAGCGATGTATGAATCAAGGTTATTATTAATTCGATACAACGAGCCTTGGAAAGGCAACACAGTAGCCGATGGAGAACGTCCTCCTGATAAAGATCCTGAGTTAGATGGATTGATATCCGCATACGAACGTAAATAATTGTATTTAACGTTTAACTTATGCTTGTCTGAAATATTCCAATCCAAACGTAAATTTACTTTTTGCGAATATTTCTCCTTATTCCAATTCTCATAAGCACCTGGATCATATTTGAATTTAGTCTTTAAAAAGTCTTTCAAACGATCTAAATCAGCTGCTTTGGCAATCGATCTGTTAGGTTCAGTACCCGTACGAGTTGCCACAAAGTTAGAACCTGGATCCGTTTGTGTCTCTTGCTCAAATGAACCGAAAACAAATAATTTGTTCTTAATCAAGGCCCCACCAATACGTGCACCAATCTGCCCACGAGCAAATGTTCCGTATTGATTTACTACATCACCAATTTTGTTTCCTACCAATCCTTGATCTGTTCCAAAATAGTATCCTGAACCAGACCAATTATTTGTACCTGATTTCGTAACTACGTTGATATTCGCACCCGTCGCCATTCCTTGACGCACATCATAAGGAGCAATCAAAACTTGGAACTGATCAATCGCATCGACTGAAATTGGAGAAGCACCTGCTTGACCACCAATGGTACTTGATAACGCAAATGCATTATTAAAAAATGCACCATCTACCGTAATATTATTGTACAATGAATTTCTACCAGCAAAGTTCAAACCATTCGCACGTGGATCTAAACGCGCAAAATCACCTAATGAACGATTCAATGTAGGTAATGTGGTAATTTGGTTATTACTTACTGTAGTCGCCGCACCTGTCCGTCCCGAGTTTATAATTGAACTGCGAGAAGCGACAACCTTAACTTCTTCCAATTGAGATTGATTTACCTCTAACTTGAAGTTTTGACGAAGCTCTTGTGCCAATGTCAATACAATGCCCGATTGAACAGCATCTTTATATCCAACAAAAGTTACAGTCACTTTGTATGGACCACCCACACGCATGTTAACAATGTTGTAACGGCCATCCGCACGTGTAGAACCACCATAACGTGAACCTGTTGGCTCATGTATCGCAATAACCGTAGCACCCGGCAATCCCTCTCCTTTTTCATCTACTACGGTACCTGCTAGGGCTGCAGTCGTAGAACCTTGAGCAAATACCTGCCCAATTGGCAATGCCATCAAAAGCGCAAAAACCGCCCCTAAAAGCACCGAATTAGCAATAAATCTTCTTTGCATAAATTTGGAATTTAGTTATAAATTTTATTGAAGAATGTTTCCACAAAATAAACCTAAAAAATCAAATACTCCAATTATTTCAGGAAACTCTTTTTCTTTATTTTCGATTAATTCGCTGATTTTTAGCACTAAACCGCTATTTATTTAAATTAAATACATTTTTAAAACATCGTTTAATCCTAAAATCACTGAATATTTAACAGAATGATAATTTTTAATTATTTAAAGAATATTTTTGTAGTCAAATTAGAAACCAGATGCAAAAAGCCGAATCCATTCAATTAACCTCATTTTCTCACGGTGCAGGCTGTGGCTGTAAAATTTCTCCACAAATTCTAGACAAAATTCTTAAATCCAATACACCTAAAAAAAACCATCCACTATTGCTAGTTGGCAATGAAAGCCGTGACGATGCAGCTGTCTTCGATTGGCAAAACGGGGAAGCGGTTATCTCGACCACCGATTTTTTCATGCCCATCGTCGATGACCCCTTTGATTTCGGTAAAATTGCCGCTACAAATGCTATCTCAGATATCTATGCCATGGGTGGAACGCCTTTAATGGCAATTGCCATTTTAGGTTGGCCCATCGATAAACTCGCACCCGAAATCGCTGCTCAAGTATTAGAAGGCGGTCGGGCCGCCTGCGCTGAAGCGGGCATTCCCCTCGCCGGTGGCCATTCCATCGATTCACCCGAACCTATTTTTGGCCTAGCCGTCACAGGTAAAGTCAAAAAGGAACATTTGAAACAAAATGATCAGGCGAATCCCAATTGCCTTTTATACCTCACCAAACCCCTTGGCGTCGGTATCCTAAGTACTGCCCAAAAACGAGGCATACTTAGCCCTGAGGATTTGGCCATTTCCGTGAAGCAAATGAGTACCCTAAATGCCTTTGGAGAAAAATTAGGCCCCCTTACCTATGTTAAATCGTTGACAGATGTCACAGGATTCGGACTAATGGGCCATTTGGTGGAAATGTGCGATGGATCAGGCATTAGTGCACGCATCGACTTTAAGTCATTGCCTATTTTAGGAAATTTAGATGCCTATTTGGACCAAAAATGTTTCCCAGGAGGTACCCAACGAAATTGGGCCAGTTATGGCCACCGTTTCCAAAAAGGAATTTCTGAACGCGAGCGACTCATCGGCGCCGCTCCGCAAACTTCCGGAGGTTTACTCATTGCCATCGAA
>CANHCG010000294.1 GCA_947459055.1 Cytophagaceae bacterium
GGGTGAAATGGATCCTGACGTATCACCGTCCATCGTCGCATAGCCTACACTGGCTTCAGAACGATTAGATGTGGCTAATAATAAGGCTTGATTAATATTGGCGAGCATCCACGCACTCGGGCTTCGAACCCTAGCTTGAACGTTTTGTAAGGTAATATCATCCTGCGCCCAACTTAATTCACGACTGATCGCCTGCTCAATCACTTGGCGATAACCATTCACCAACGCATCAATTTCTAATTCATAATGGGTACTACCTATCCCATCCGCCAATACCTTGGCCGATGATCGGGTTTGCTCGGAGGAATTAACGGTTCCTTGATATAGCGTGGTCAACAACCTTTTTTGAAGCGCTGGTAAATCCGTAATTTCCGATATCCATGGAATATAAGCCAATCGTTTTTGAATTCCTGCGAAACCTAAGTCATTTTCTGCGGCCAGTAAGGCCAAATGACATAAACTCACAATCGCCGAGGAATCCGCTCCGCCGGAAAGCGATACAACAAAACCCCTTGAATAAGACTTTCGCATATAATCCCAAAGGCCTAAGCGAATGCATCGCTCAAATTCCTCCTCTTTAATTTGATCCGAATTTTCCCAAGCCTCTACCTGAGTGGTGGAAACAAGTGAATTGACCACGGAACTATTAAATGGTTTAGCTACGATAACATCCGATTCGCTCGAATGCAAGGGCGCTAGATCTAATTCAGCTGTAATTAATAAATGGTCTTGAAAGGAGAAACGAGAATTTTGGGCCACGATTTTCCCCTCGTGCACGATGTAGGCATCGCCATCAAAAATCACGCGACCAGATTCGTTGCCTAATAAATTGGCAAAAACATAGGCACCTTGACAGATGTCGGCACCTTCTAAAGCTAAATGTTGGCGTACCTTCGCCTTCCCAAACGCAAAATGTGAGGCCGTAGGATTACAGATCAGCGAAACTCCGCGTTTAGCTAATGCATGTGCCGGTCGGCGAGACCCTTCCCAAGCATCTTGGCATATCTCGATTCCTAGCAACCATTCATTTACTTGGATCCGGTAATCACCTAATGGAATTCCAAGATGTGTTTCCCTTTTTCCAGCAGGCCAGGCAGTAAACCAACGCGGTTCATAATGAACCCCATCATCTGCTAAATGCTGTTTGGGTATCAGCGCGACAATTTCGCCGCCAGATACACAAGCAACCACATTATATAAAGCCCCCTCAAAAGGCAAGGGTAAACCGACTAAAAAAGCAATATCCATCGAATATGCCTTTAATTTAAGGACATATTCCCAGGCTTTCTGAGAGGTAAATGGAGCTAAAAATTGATCTTCGCAACCGTATCCGGTCAAACATAATTCAGGCAAACATAAAAGGCTGACCGAAGATTTTTTGGCATCCTCGATGGCAGCAACAATCCGAAGGAAATTACCTTCCCAGTCTAATGGCGTTTGATTTAAAACCCCGGATCCGATGGTGAGATGCGACATGAATTAACGAGGTTTCTTTTGCGTAACAGGCGTACCTGGTTTAAAAATTCGATTCCAAATTTTTACTTTATTTCGGGCATTAAACGGTGAATTCGGATTCCGAATATGTTTATAGCGAGGTGTCCACATCCATGATAAAGCCTCTCGAGGACGATAATATAATTCGCCATGCCGGTGTTCCACACGTACCCGACAGGTCGTTCTTGGACAGCGGGCAGACCAGCAACTAGTCAAGCCTGCCCCGATCAATAGGCAAGAAATAATCAATACAATGAAGCGCGAAGCTGGCATAAATATTCTTTCTTGGTAGGAAGAACGAATTCTAATTAGTTAAATTACAAATCAAGCCTTAATTTTACGTTGAATTTTAAGTCCTTATGCAATCAATCGTCAAAGATATAAAATCAGTCGCAAAAAGAGATGTTTTTGAATATCCCGTGATGGAATCTTTTTATACGATTCAAGGCGAGGGAAAATACCAAGGGCATGCCGCTTATTTTATTCGTTTGGGCGGTTGCGATGTAGGTTGCCACTGGTGTGACGTGAAAGAGAGTTGGCCCATCGACACCCACCCGAAAAAAAGTGTGCAAACCTTAGTCGAGGAGGCCTCTGAGCATCCGGGTCGCCTGGTCGTTATTACCGGCGGCGAACCTTTAATGCATAATTTATTTCCCTTAACTGAAGCCTTGCAAGCGGCTGGATTCCGAACGCACATCGAAACTTCAGGCGTTTGTGATACGTTTACGGGGCATTGGGATTGGATATGCTTTTCACCTAAGAAATTCAAAGAACCGAATCCGGCCATTTATGCAGCGGTCCATGAATTAAAAGTAGTTGTTTTTCATAAATCAGATATTCCTTGGGCAGAAACCTTTGTGGATAAGATTCCCGAGGATGCACATTATTATTTGCAGCCTGAATGGTCTAAACAAGTGGAAATGAATGAATTAATTGTTTCATTTGTGAAGGAAAACCCGAAGTGGCAAATTTCCGTCCAAACCCATAAGTTTTTACAAATCCCTTAATCTATGCTTGGATTATGGCTTTTCCCTTTCCTATCGATTTTGTCAACTGGGGATAGCCTGACGATTTCTTCTGTTCCCATCAAGGAGGTAAATGTTTATCGAACGCAATACTTCCCAATCTATTCACCCGCCCGAAAAGAATTATTTTTAACCGTACGTAAAGCCGCAAAATCCGATGAGGAAATTTTTGTAGCTTCTTGGAATGGCAAGCAATTTGATATACCTAGGCCCATCGAGGAATTAAACCAAGAGAATAATGAAGGGACACCTACCCTCTCGAAAGATGGTCTACATTTGATTTTTTCCGGATGCGATTATCCAAATTCCTTCGGAGGATGTGATTTATATGAATGTACCTGGGTCGATGGTTCCTGGACCCGGCCGAAAAACCTGGGCTATTTAGTTAATTCGCATGATTGGGAAGGTCAGCCGCAGGTTAATTCGGATGGCAGTAAATTATTCTTTTCGTCGGACCGACCAGGCGGAGAAGGCAAAAGAGATATCTGGTTAACCGAACGAAACTCGGACGGAAAATGGGGTATACCGAAAAATTTGGGCAAGCAAATAAACTCTTCAGAAGACGAACAAGGGCCCTATTACATGGATGAACGAGCTATTTTAGTTTTTTCTACGAACCAAAAAGGTGGTAAAGGGGGATTGGATTTTCACCAAAGCCTTTGGGATGGAAAAATTTGGTCCTCTTCAGCAGCGATCAAAGAAATCAATAGCTCGTCAAATGACGCCGGATTTTCAGAGGGGATAGGTCCGAATTCATATTTTATTTCTAGAAAGGTGAACGATGCAGTGCAGGATATTCAGATCCAATCGATCGAAATACCTGAATTTTGTTGGCTTAAAAAACCTGTGGAATTACCATTAATTCCCCTTGAGACTAAACCAGCTCCTATAGAATTTCAAAAACTCCGTTTTGAAGATATTCAGTTTGAGAATAATAAGGAAGAATTGCCTTTTGTGAC
>CANHCG010000295.1 GCA_947459055.1 Cytophagaceae bacterium
ATCAATCTTGGGGGTCGATAGCCCTGTTTTTATTGTCAAAAACCGGTTTTGCTTTTGTGTTATTTTCTTTGCGCTATGTGATGTATCGATTATTTTGTAGTCTATTTAAATTAGATCAATTGGCTGAAGCGCATTTTTATAAATCGATTCAAACGAATTTTCAATTTTTCACCTTGTTATTTGTTGGCCTAGGTCTATACGCTGTATCGGTAGGCCCTTTAGTTAAACCTGATTTAGCCCAAATTTCATGGTTAGTCAATGGCTATTTTATCATCCGGGCTATCTACTATTTTCAATTATTTCGAACCACCTTCCGCTTTAATCAAATTTCCCTGTTAGCCTATTTAATTTTGATGGAAGGACAGGTTTTGTTGTTTGGCGTGCGAGAATTAATTTTTCCTGAATACATCTGATTTCATCATTGAAAATTGTATATTTGCGTTTAATTTCGTTTTGATGCGAAATCCCTGTTTAAATCATGTTTTTGTATGAGTGAATTAGTCAATGTAGCGAGCCCGGATCCGAAACGGATGAAAAAAGTTAAAAGTATTTTAGTCACTCAGGCGGCTCCAGCCGATGCAAAATCCCCTTATTTTGAGATAGAAAAAAAGTATGGCGTCAAGGTCGATTTCCGTTCATTTATTGACATTCGCGGTGTCGCTTTCAAAGATTTTCGCAAGCAAAAAATAAATATTTTAGAACATACGGCTATCATTTTCACGAGTCGTAATGCCATTGATCATTTCTTCCGCATGTGTAAGGAAGCAAAAATCGAAACGCCGGCGGATATGAAGTACTTTTGTATCACGGAACAAACAGCAAATTACCTTCAAAAATACATTGTGATTCGTAAACGTAAAGTATTTACGGGAACGAAAACGGCCTTGGATTTACTGGAAATTATCAAAAAGCATAAGACGGAAAAATACTTGTTCCCTTGTTCGAATAAGCGTCAAAAAGATTTGCCAGATTACATGGGTACGAATGATTTCCAATTAACTGAAGCCGTGATGTACGAAACGGTTTCGGCTGATTTGTCGGATTTGGAAAATGTGTTTTATGATGTCTTGGCTTTTTACAGCCCCTCAGGAATCACTTCATTATTTGAAAATTTCCCAGAGTTCAAGCAAAACAATACGCGAATTGCGGCCTTTGGGCCTACCACGGCCAATGCGGTCAAGGATGCCAATCTGATTTTAGATATTCAAGCGCCGATGCCGAGTGCGCCTTCCATGACGGGGGCCATTGAGCAGTACATTAAACTGGCAAACAAATAAGTCAAAAGCTCCCATCGGGAGCTTTTTTTTTTCATAATTACCCCTTGCATTCGAAATTATTGCTTATTTTTAGAAGCTATTTCCGCATCCAAATGCCTACTAAGCTCTTGAAGACATCCTTATTACGCCAATTAACCCTTTTCGGAATGGTTATGGCAGGATTTTCCCAAGTAGGATGGGCTCAGCAGGATCCTCAGTTAAGTTTATTCCAACAAAATACCATTTTCTTAAATCCTGCTTTTGCGGGTTTTCAAGATAAATCATTGGTTCAATTGCATATTCGAAATCAATGGACAGGCTATGAGAGCACTAATGATGGGACAGGTAGTTTAGGGACCACAATTTTAGGGGCGTCATTGCCTTTGGGAAAATGGAATACAGGCTTGGGAATTGTCTATATGTCGGATAAGACGCCTTCGGGGGTGAGCCAACAAACCATTCGTTTGCAAATGGCCTATCACCAACCGCTCGCCTCAGGCACCTTATCACTAGGTTTACGAGCCGGATTGCAATCTAAATCATTTGATGGGCGTGTTTATCGGGTTCGAGATGTCGGGGATCCTGTCGTAAATACCTTTTCGGGAAGGATCGTAAGTCAATCCATTCCGGATGTAGGCTTAGGTCTTGTGTATGCGGGCACGAATTGGAATGTGGGGATATCAGCTGATCATTTGGCCAATGGAACCTACACATTTAATGACCCGGCTATTGCGATGCCATTGGCGCCCATTTATACGTTACATGGTTCTGCAGAATTGCTTTTGACGACCAGTTTCGATGTAATTCCCTTTGCGCAGGTTCGGTCGTATTCGGGTCGAGTGGTGCCCGAGGCAGGAGCGCGTATCGAGTTTAGGGATATGTTTTGGTTGGGCGGGAGTTATCGGCTGAACGATGCGGCGATTGGGATGGTGGGTGTATCCTTGCTTAATAATCGGTTGGATTTAGGTTATTCGCTGGATTATACGTTGGTTAATTTACCTGCGAAGGCGCCATTGACCCATGAGGTTTTTGTTCGATTTGTTATGCCAACCATGAAGATGGGAACCAAAGGAATTCCGATTAAGACGCCTAGGTTTAGAATAAATTAGGATTTTAGTACGGATTTTTTTTAATAAAATGATTTTATTCGTAGGAATTCCTTTAATTTTGAGGAATTTGAATAATATTGAACACGAGAATTCGTTAGACAAAAGATATTTTTAATTCGTTTTTATGAATTTACAGTTTTTAACCAAGCGTTTGTTTCTGATTGTCTCGCTCCTTGTTTTTTCCATAGGGGCTGTCATGGGACAAGGTTCTAAGAAAACATTAAGTAGCAAAAAAGGCTCGAATAGCGGTAAAGGGATATTCGGCTTTATGAAAAAGGGTGGGGGTAAGGATTCTCCTGGAATTGAAAATGGGGAGATTGTTGCGACTGCCCGGAAAGGATGGTCTCAGCCTACGCCTTATGGTATGGTATTAGTGCCTTCAGGCAGTTACATGATGGGTCAAACTGATGAGGAATTGTCTCGTGCAGGGGTGAATTTCAATAAGCGGGTGACGGTTTCTGCTTTCTTCATGGATGATACAGAGATTACAAATCACGAGTATCGTCAGTTTACCAATTCTTTGTTAAAAGATTCAGTTTCGGTGTTAGGTGAGGATAAGATTATGAGTGCCTATTATCCGGATACGACGGTTTGGATGAGTGATTTCACGTATCACAGTGGCGATCCAATGTTGGAATTTTATTTTTCAAGTCCGGCCTATGATACCTATCCGGTGGTAGGGGTGAGTTGGGATGCCGCCAAATACTTCTGTTTATGGCGTTCCAAAATGATGAATGATTATCGCAAGAAGCAAAATATGTACAATTTGCCGCGATTCGAATTGCCTTCGGAATCCGAGTGGGAATGGGCGGCACGTGGGGGACGGGCTTCATTGAAGTATCCATGGGGAAGTCCATATGTGGCTAATGCCAAAGGCTGTTTAATGGCTAATTTTAAGCCACATCGGGGTAATTATGATGCGGATGGTTATTCGTATACGGCTCCGGCGGCCTCGTTTTTCCCGAATGAATTTGGATTATATAATATGTCAGGCAATGTAGCTGAGTGGTGTGAAGATGCCTATTCAGATAATGCGGTGGCGGTGACTTGGGATTTAAATACGGTAAACAAAGACCCGGATG
>CANHCG010000296.1 GCA_947459055.1 Cytophagaceae bacterium
AACAATTGTTTTACCTCTCGCATTTCGGGGATCAATAACCAGGGCTTTCCCAAAAAATCTAGTCGAAAACGGAGGATCATCGCTTCCGCCATTTCAGTCGAATTGGGGGTGTAATGTAGGGAATCATTCCGCCAATAATGTGGCAAATTGGACCCTAATAAAACCAAATCGCCTTCTTTAAATCGCTCTATATTATCCCCAACAAATCGAGTGCCTTGACTTTTCGTAATTAATGTAAGTTCAATTTCAGGGTGATAGTGCCAAGGATTATCAAAATAAGGAACTTTCTCATACCTAATATCGAAAGAGGCCGTATTATTCTCTAACACTTTTAACAACTTAGGCCTATTGGTTTGCATATGATTTCATTTTAATGCAAATATATCTAAAGTTTCAGCAAAATTCCATGAAACAAAAAGCAGGGAATATCCCATATTTTTGTAGAAATAATCCATTTAATAGCCTAATTTACATTTCATTTGCTCGTTCATTAAAATAGATAAAATTCGATGATTACGTATATTAAGAAAATTAGCATTGCTCTTTACTTTCTAAGTTGCATGCTTCCAAATGCCCTAGCCAAACCTAATCAAAAAGGAAAATGGGTTTTACTTTTTGATGGAAAAACAACTAAAGGTTGGCGAGGGGCCTACCGCAAAGATTTTCCTAAGCATGGGTGGGTGGTCAAAGATGGAGAACTACGAGGTGAATTATTGGCCGGTGTAGAATCCAGTGACGCGGGCGACATTGTGACGGAGAAAAAGTACCGCAATTTCGAATTAGTTTTTGATTGGAAAATAGGCAAAGGGGGCAATTCAGGAGTCAAATACTTCATCGAAGAACGTCTGCCGAAACCCAATGGATCACAGCCTGGATATGAATACCAATTAATTGACGATGCAGAATACATATATAACGAAAAGCATTTACCTCAGGACCTGAAAACGGCATCCATATATGATGTCATTGCGGCAGATAAACCTGATACAAAAATAGATGTCTGGCATAGCTCCCGCATCCTAATTAAAGATAGTTACATCGAACATTGGTTAGATGAGAAACGAGTATTAGCCATTGACAGGTCGTCAGATGTTTTCAAACTAGGGGTTTTGGATAGTAAATTTAAAGACTATCCTAATTTCGCTACCCTTACGGAAGGGCATATTTTATTGCAAGATCATGGGCACCATGTAGCGTTCAAAAATATTAAAATAAAAGAATTATGAAACGTCGAGATTTTTTAAAAAATACAGCACTGACCACCGCTAGCTTAGGCATTCCCTCGATTGTTCCCTCCTCTGTTTTTGGCAAAAATGCTCCATCGAATCGCATCACTGTAGGGTTTATTGGTACGGGACGTCAAGTTTTTGCCTCAAATTTACCTCAAATGATGGCCGTTGAAGGGGTTCAAGTAACTACAGTTTGTGATGTCGACATTTGGCGACGGACTGAAGCTCAAAAATCGGTCAATGACTTTTATGCACAAAAAAATAACCTGATTGCTTACAAGGGTTGTCAATCTGTCGACGATTATCGAGAGGTAATTCAAGATAAAAAAATTGATGCCTTGATGATTTCTACCCCTGACCATTGGCATATCCCGATGGGTTTAATGGCAGCAAAAGCTAAAAAACATTTTGCGATAGAAAAACCATTGAGTTTGAGTGTTCAACAAGGAAGGCAATTAGCGGATGCGGTAAAAAAATACGGTGTCATTGCTCGAACGGATAGCGAATTTCGGTCGGTTCGTAACCAAAATATGGCAGTAGAATTAGTTCGAAATGGCTACATAGGAGATTTAAGACGGATCGAAATTACATTTCCTTCGGACCCAACGCCGGTAAGCACGCAAGCGGACATGCCCGTTCCCGAGGGACTGAATTATGATATGTGGTTAGGACCTGCACCGTTTGTGCCCTATACGCAAATGCGGGTTCATGACCTAAATCAAACGAATAAAAGACCCAATTGGATGCGAATTGACACCTATGCGCAGGGAATGATTTCCAATTGGGGCGCACATTATTTCGATATGGCGCAGTGGGCTAATCATAGTGAGCATTCAGGACCTGTCGAGGTACAAGGAAGCGGTGTCTTTCCAAAAAGTCTTTGGAATACGATGATCAACTTCAAAGTCGAGTATGCCTATGCCAATGGGGTTAAAATGACTTGCGAACAGTCACCCACCAGTACGCCTTCGATTACGTATTTCGGCTCAAAGGAATGGGTTAAAATAGATGGCTATCCGGGCAAGGCCACGAGTAGTAATCCCGCCATATTGGATCTTAAACCTAAATCTGGCGAAATGGATTTAAGGGATGTTTTGTGGGATAAAAATGATTTTATTCAAGGGGTTCGGACGCAGCAAGAAACACTTGTACCCATCGAAGTCGGTCATCGGGCCATTACGATTTCTCAAATCGGCTTAATCGCTTGCCAAATCGGGGAAAAACTAAAATGGCAACCCGAAAAAGAGCTTTTTGACGGCAATAATGCTGCCAATGCCTTGTTAGCAGCGCCTATGTTGAGAAATAAATGGTTGTAAACATTTCGGCGTACTACCCTAGCTAAAACCCGATTCTATACTAAAAACGAGTCCCCTTTTGGGGGAAACCATCGGCTAAACTGAAGGAAATAAATTGCTCTGATTTTAAATGAAAGGTCATTACCCTATTTCTTAATCACACGATACCATGCGTAACTACATCATATTGATTTTGATTTGTTCCCATAGCCTGTTGGGCCAAAAAATAAAAAATGAGTTTTTTACTCTGCACAATATTATCCGAGGGGATAGTACTTACAATACGTTTGATAAGCAGGTTGAACTTGTGAAAAATGCAGGTTTTGATGGAATTGAAATCAATCAAATCGAAAGCTTCGATGGTATGAAAAAAGCGTTGGACCAACATGCATTCAAGGCTTCCTTTTTTTATATAAAACTCCAATTAGGCGAGCCCATCGATCATCGATTAGAGAAGGCTATAAATGAACTGAAAGGCACAAAAACAATTATTTCTCCTTACGTTTTGGCGGATAATAAACGTTTTAAACCGAATTCTCCAGAAGGTGATTCGGAGGCCATTCGGCTTTTACAACAAATCTCGATTTGGTCAAAAAAGGCGGGGTTACAAGTAGCTATATATCCGCATTTAAATTTTTATGTAGAGCGGACTGATCATGCCTTGCAATTGGCACAAAAGGTCAATCGTAACAATGTGGGCTTAACCTTTAATCTGTGTCATTGGTTAGCAACCACACCTTTAACCGAACGCCCCAATTTAAAAATTCATTTGAAGGACCTTAAACCCTATTTGAAAATGATCACGATTCGTGGCGCAAACAACGTTAATTCTGATAAAAAATCCGTATTCGACGATTATATTTTACCCTTAGGTTCAGGTAATTTTGACACCTATGACTTGGTGAATTTTATGGTCAA
>CANHCG010000297.1 GCA_947459055.1 Cytophagaceae bacterium
CACCTTGGGATCTACTTCTTTAAAACATGAATAAGCTTCAAAAAGAAGGGAAATGGGATCAATCAGCTTGGATTGGGTCATTTGGATCGCAAATTCCTCAATCGTAAAAAAGGCTGGGGATAAGAAGGGCTGATCGCCTTGTAGGGCTAATTCCTTTTTTAAATACAAAACTGCACGCTGGGAAGGCATCACCACCGCCACATCCTTCAAATCCCCCACCGGATGCTGCGCCCAAATATGCGCAGCGGTTTTCCCTAAAAACGTCTGCATGCAGCTTTATTTAAATCGTATCGATAAAAAATCTATCCCTCCTTCTAATCAGAGAATCGCCTTTCTAATTTTTGAAATCCTACAAATTCCCCTTTTTCATTTCCTTCACCGCATAATCCACTGCACGGGCAGTTAAGGCCATATAGGTCAAGGAAGGATTTTGCGTAGACGTGGACGTCATACTCGCCCCATCAGTGACAAATACATTTTTCACTGCATGCATTTGATTCCACTTATTCAGCATTGAGCTTTTCGGGTCGCTGCCCATGCGGCAACCACCCATTTCGTGAATATCCAAGCCGGCCGGTTGTTTCGTATCCCGACTACGTATATTCGTAAACCCAGCTTTCGTATACATCTCAGTGAATTGCTCGATGAAATCTTTAACCATTTTATCATCGTTAGCATCATAGCCTACTGACATGTGCAACAAAGGCATTCCCCACGCATCCTTTTGTTTATCGTCCAACCATACCCGATTCGTTTCTTTGGGAATCGTTTCGCCCATCATGTGGGAACCGGCGTACCAGTTTTGGTTTAATTTGGGGTTCAATAAGGAATTTTTCAAGGATTCACCTAAACCTGATCGGTCAGAAGAATTACCTCGACCCGCGCTCATGCCCGCGGCATATCCGCGTAAGAAATCAGTCTCTTGTTTATATACGTTTCTAAAGCGTGGGATATAGCCAGAAGTAGGTCGACTTCCTTCTGTTTTCGTATCCAAATAGCCATCATATTCCGCTGAAATCGAGGCACGGTAATTATGAAAGGCCACATATTTTCCTAATACGCCTGAGTCATTTCCCAAACCATTCGGAAAACGATGTGAAGTAGAATTTAATAAAAGTAAATTCGAGTTAATCGCGGCTGCGGTGACAAAAACGACTTTGGCATAATATTCAATCATTTCTTTGGTGTTCGCATCGACGACACGTACCCCCACTGCCTTTTGTTTCTTTTCATCATAAATGATCGATTCCACCACGGAATCAGGACGCAAAGTTAAATTACCGGTTTTCGCTGCCCAAGGAAGTGTGGAGGAGTTTGAGCTGAAATAACCACCATAAGGACAACCTCGTTGGCATAAATTTCGACTTAAACAGCGACCGCGGCCTTGCTGTAGATGAATTTCCCGTGGCTCCGACAAATGGGCACATCGCGCCACAATCACATGTCGGTCCTGATACATCCGTTTCAATTCCTTTTGGAAATGTTTTTCGACACAGTTTAATTCAAAAGCCGGAAGAAAATCACCATCCGGCAAGGAATCCAAACCGTCTTTATTTCCAGAGATACCCGCGAAATATTCCACATGCGAATACCAAGGAGCCAAATCATCATAGGAAATCGGCCAAGGTACAGCGAAACCATCCCGAGCGGGACCTTCAAAATCGTATTTCGACCAGCGCTGGGTTTGTCGGGCCCATAAAAGTGATTTTCCACCTACTTGGTACCCACGAATCCAATCGAAGGGTTTATCCTGAATGTAAGGATGTTCCTTATCTTTTACGAAAAATTGTTTTGCATCTTCACGGAAGGCATAACATTTACTCACGACGGGATTTTCGGCTATCTCTTCATTGGTCAATCGCCCACGATGTGGAAATTCCCAAGGGCTCATGAGGGTCGTTGGATAATCCTCATTGTGCGTTACTTTTCGACCACGTTCGAGGACTAGGGTTTTAATGCCTTTGTCACAAAATTCTTTGGCGGCCCAACCACCGGCAACTCCTGAACCGATCACAATCGCGCCATAGGTTCTTTTCTCTGCATGTTTTAATATATTCATGGCGCTTATTTTTTTACAGGTACACAAGGATTCCAAAAACCAGGAGCCATTTGATAATGCAAATGTTCCGTCATTACATACTCCGTGGACATATAGCCTTGAATGGTTAAAGCTTTCAGCGTAGAGATACTTTTGGTCGCTACTTCGCCGAATTTCCCTTTTTCCATTTGAAACACAAATTGTTCTTTATCAGCCTCAGAGGCTTGCTCGATGGATTTTTTAAATCCTTCTTGGAACCAGGTGGGTACTTGACCTAAGACCGTTTTCATTTGGTCTTGGGCTGTTTTATCGTAACAGTCTTGCAACATGGTCCGAACAAAAACCGGAACGCCTAAACTAATTGCACCTGGAATCGAGGATTCAGGGATGATGGTTCCCATGAGCAGGTGTAAGGTTTGTTCTTCGCTGATTGCTAAGGCGATGGGATTTGCATTTCCATGGCTATGAAAAGCTAGGGTTCCTAGACTGGCTAATGCCATGCCTTTGACCCATTCTCTACGTGAAATATTGGACATGTAAGATAGGTTTAAACAGGCTACAAACTTATCAAATTATCGCTATTTCTACCGAGAAATTTCAGAATTTTTAATCAAACAAAAGCCATTTTACCCCATAGCCAAAACTGCGACCCATGGCCGGATGTAAATAGGCCGTGTAATGGTTAGGACCAATCAGGCCTTGGGTAACATTGGCCATTTTGAAAAACAAACGAACCCGATTGATTCGTAGGGTCACATAGGCATCTGTTTGAACAAAAGCGGGTAATTGATAGGTGTTTTGCAAATGGTATTGTTGGAACGCCGGCATGTAAGCATCTCCATAATATGCCGATTGATATTGAAAATCAAGCCCTGCCTGCACATAAAGCAGTTTTTTGTATTGCAAATTCAGCGCCAGATTGGCATCAGCGGCGAGGTTCGGCATACGGATGATGTCGGGGCCGGTTTGTGTATTGGCATGGACGCGGGTGTACCAAGCTAATTTTCCTAGGTTGCCACCCACATCCACGCTTGTTCGGAAAACGCCGATAGCCTCCTTGCTTTGTTGGACATTGGCCTTGGTATCAAAATAAATCCAATTTCCAATCCGTTGAATCACGACACTCGGCTTGAAATACAGCGATTTGCCTTTTACTTCAATACCTCCTTCAAGTGCGTCAAATTGGATATTATTGAAATCATTTTTCCAACGGTATGAGATATTATGTACCCAATTTTGAGCGATACTAGGGCTCGAAGAGGTGCGTTGGAATTTCACATAAAACCATGGCGAAACGAATTGAGCTTTTAAGGCATAGTCAGAACCTAATAAATATTCCCCTTCGGCCGTAAAATCGATATTCTTCGAGAAGGATTGATGCAACCAGA
>CANHCG010000298.1 GCA_947459055.1 Cytophagaceae bacterium
ATAGTTGTCAAAATACTGAAATGATGTTCCAAGAGTTAGGATGATCCAATCGGCCTGTTTTATAAATGTTTGGCAGACTTCCTGTGTTTTTTTGATTTCTTCGCAAAGAATTTCTGCGGAAGAATGGGTAAATCGAGAGGAGAAATCGGAGTGATTAAAAAATCCTTGATGTTCGAAGCAGTCTGCTGGATTGGGTGGGGTGAAATCGAGGATCCGGGCTAAGGTGATGGGATGAAAAATGGTACCTAGGGGTTGATTTAACACCTTGATTGGCAAGTTTTCCAAGCGTGCCCCCATGTTCTCTGCAAAACAAGAGCCCATGCTGATCACCCGACTAGAACTTGTTATTTTGTCGGGTGATGTAGGAATGGGAAAGGAGGTTTGAAGGAGCATAGTTATTTTTTCGCTGCCCAGCGATCCATTTTTTGTTCTAAAATATCCAAGGACATGTTTCCGTCTTTGAGGAGCTCGTCGTGGAAATCGGATAATTTGAATTTGTCGCCTAGTTGTTTCGACAGCCGTTCTCTGATTTCTCTGATTTTCAGTGCACCGATTTTGTAGCTCAATGCCTGGGCTGGAATCGCCATGTAGCGTTCGATTTCAGCGATAGCGCCTTGTTCGCTGATGGGTTCGTTGGCCATCATGTAGGCGATGGCTTCTTCGCGGCTCATGTTTTTGGAGTGGATGCCGGCGTCAACGACCAAGCGAATCGCTCGGTGAATTTCATCTCCTAATGCGCCCATGTATTGGTATGGATCTGTGTATAGGCCTAATTCTTTTCCTAAACTTTCAGTATATAGGGCCCAACCTTCTGCATAAGCTGAATTTCCACCGAAGCGACGGAATTTAGGTAGGCTTTTATTTTCTTGTTGGATGCTAATTTGGTAATGATGTCCTGGAATGGCTTCATGTAGGAAAAGACTTTCCATACCGCTGGTGTAATTGAATTTTTTGGCGTCCAAAATCGGGACATAAAAAATCCCAGGTCGGTTGCCTTCTTCTGAGCCTTGGAAATATTCGGCGGAAGCTGATTCAGCGCGGAAGGCTTCCGTTTGTCGAATTTCAAAAGGTGTTTTCGGTGTTTTGCCAAACATATTTTTCAAGGAAGGTTCCATTTTTTTATGGATCGCGTGAAACGCAGCGAGTACTTCCGCTGGGGTTTTGAAGGGGTAGAACGATGGATCCGTTTTCATGTGTTCGAAAAATGCGGGCAGGTCGCCTTTGAAACCTACTTTATTTTTCGTGTTTTCCATTTCGGTTCGGATGCGTTTTACCTCGGCCAAACCTGTTTCATAGATTTCTTGGGCTGGTTTCCGGGTGGTGGTCATGGCTTCGATGAGAAATTCGTAATAAGCGGGACCGTTGGGAAGAGCGCTGATACCAGAGCTTTTCCGACCTTTTGGCAAGTATTCATTTTTGATAAACGTGGAAAGGCGCGCATAGGCTGGAAGAATTTCTTCCTGGATTTTTTTTGTGTATTCGGCGGTGAATTGGGCTTTATCGCTTTCGGTGAACTCTTTTGGAAATTGTTTCAAAGGGCCATAAAAAGTACTTTCTTTGACGTCTTTGACTTGGAATGCCTCCAATTGCGGAATGATTTTTTCGATCAAAGCGCTAGGAAGTACGTAATTTGCCGCGATGCCCTTGCGGAAATAGACGATGGAACTATCTAGGTATTGCGCGCCAATTGACATCCGTTTAGCCCAGTTTTCGTAGTCTTTTTTTGTGGTAAAGGGTTGGATTACGGAACCGCTGCCTAATTGGGCAAATAGTAAATGAAACCCGTAAAATTGATTGAGTGGGATAAAGTTATCTGGAAAACTGAGGCCTTTTTGGCTTAATTCAAGATCTCGTTTGAGGATATCGTAGGAAATCTGGTCGTTTTCGTCGAGTTGATCTCTTGAAATGGATTCCAGGGATTTTTGGGTGGCATCGAGTAGGGATTTGATTTTGGCACGGTGGGCGTCGGTGAAATCGATGCTGAGTTGGTCGTTAAATCGATTATCGCCGTTGGATGTGGCGGAAACTGGATTTAATTTGAGTTGTTCCTCGTAATAGGTATCGATGACCTTGGCCAATTCGGCTTTTTGATCTTTTTTTTGGCATCCCATCGCGATGATGATGCAGGCGAAGAAGAGTATTTTTTTCATGATGAAGATAGTTAGTGAGCAATTTACATTTTTTTGGATAGACACAAAAATTGTGTCTGAATGGGATTTTTTCTATTTTTAAGCAGCATTTATAGTCAAGACACCTAAGAAAAATTAATTTATGTCAGAATTGGGAGCCGAGCGGGCGCGATTAAAGCTACGAAATGATAATAAGGGTTGGAAAAAGTGGGGGCCTTATCTGACTGAGCGACAATGGGGTACGGTGCGTGAGGATTATTCTTCGCATGGAAATGCTTGGGGGTCTACGACTCATGACATGGCGCGTTCAAAGGCCTATCGCTGGGGGGAAGAGGGAATTGGGGGGATATCGGATAATAAGCAGCATGTGTGTTTTGCCTTTTCTTTTTGGAATCATCGGGATCATATTTTAAAGGAGCGGTTTTTTGGGTTAACGGGGGCGGAATCGAATCATGGCGAGGATGTGAAGGAATTGTATTATTATTTGGATTCCACGCCGACGCATTCCTATCAAAAAATGCTTTATAAGTATCCGCATGCGACTTTTCCTTATGAAAAATTGATTGAGGAGAGTCGGAAAAGGTCGCGTCAGGAGCCGGAGTATGAGTTGTTGGACACCGGAATTTTTGATCGTGATGAGTATTTTGACATCACGATGGAATATGCCAAAGGCGATGAGCAAGATATTTTAATTCAGGTCACGGTGGAAAACCGGGGGAAAGTGGCGGCGCCCATTACTGTTTTACCTACGATTTGGTATCGAAATACATGGTGCTGGGGCTATGAAAATTACAAATACAAGCCTTTGTTGACAGGCGTAGGTCATTCATTTATAGAGGTGGATCATCGGTCGGTGGGGCGTTTTAAGTTATATGCGGAGGAGGCTGATGAGTTTTTGTTTTGTGATAATGAGACGAATTTTTCTCGTTTGCATCAATCCCCGAATTTATCGCATTTCACCAAAGATGGAATAAATGACTATGTGGTCAATAAAAATAAGCATGCGGTTAATCCGAATCATATAGGGACGAAGGCGGCGGCCAAATACACGGCCAAGATTCCGCCGGGTGGAAAAAAGGTATTTCGCTTACGTTTGGTGGATCATACGATAAGTCAGCCTTTTGCGGATTTTGATGACGTGTTTGCGTTGCGAGTTCGGGAGGCGGATGAATTTTATGCGGAAATGCAGGAGGGGATTGAGGATCCGGGATTATTGTCTTTGCAGCGGCAGTCGTATGCGGGGATGTTGTGGACGAAGCAGTGGTATTATTACAATGTTTTTGAGTG
>CANHCG010000299.1 GCA_947459055.1 Cytophagaceae bacterium
GACGATGCTCAATTTCATAGGGCTTGGGCGTAAATGCGTTCATCTAAATTCCCAAATCCGTGTCCGATGACTTCAAAGCTGGCGAAACCTTTTTCTTCAAGTAATTTTTCCGGACTTTGTCCCTTAGCTTGCAGGTACATGTCGTCATTGTGATGCTCTAATTGAATGAAATTAATAAGGGGAATATCACCAGAAAAAAGTCCTTCCAGGCAATTATATTCATGTCCTTCCGTGTCAATTTTGAGGATATGAATGTCTGTGATACCTTGTTCTTGAATAAAATCGCTAAGCCGAATAACATCAACCCAGTAGCTCTTGCGAACTAATTGGTCTTTATTTACCCCAAGGATTTTTGTTTTTCGTTCGAGGTATTTTGACTCATAATTTAAATCTTCGAAGGTAGATGTTTCGTCGGTAACTGTTTCTTTTAATTCAAGCTGGCCGTTTTGGTTACTTACGCCTTTGTTGACTAAATGGATCAAGGAATTCCCTCGGTATTTCTGTTGAAGTTTTTGAAACAAAACAGGATTGGGTTCGAAGGCAAAGATGCGCGCGTTGGGAAAAAGGGAAAGAAAAAAATCGATGCTTTGACCTTTATTGGCACCCACGTCTAAGATGGTGGGTTGATGATTTTCTTTTTGTTTTTGGTAAAAAGCGCGCAGTTTTGGATAAAAGAAGATTCGTTCATGAATATCCAACAAAGCCTGAATGATTTTTACCCGGATGCCCATGTTTATGCCAAAATCGGTTTTAACATGTGCTCATCTTCTTTGAACCAAGTATAGACTTCTTCTAATAATTGGGGCACCGAAATTTCAGGTTTCCAACCACTTAATGCTTCAATTTTAGCATTATCCGTCACGTAAATCGGAATATCGCCGGGTCTATTGTCAGATGAACTCGCAATTTCAATCCTATTTCCTGTAATACCTGCGCACAAATCGCTTAATTCTGCCAATGAGACGGTGTTTGCTAGGCCGCCTCCAACATTGAATATTTGGCCTTTTTGAATGCCTAAATGATTTATTTGCCATTGGACTAAGCGGAATAAATCACGGACGTGGAGGACATCACGGGCTTGTTGGCCCGCCCCACCAAAACCGATATAACTTAATTTCCCTTGCCAAAAATGGCGCGCCATCCAAAGGACTATAACCCCTTGGTCGATCTTACCCATTTGGTACGGGCCACTGAGGACGCCGCAACGGTTAATCACCGCCGGAATTCCAAAATTATGAGCAAATTCTTGAATCAAATATTCCGAGGCTAATTTCGTCGCGCCATATAAGGAACGCAAACCTGTTAAGGGGAAATCTTCCGTTAAGCCTTTTTTCGAAAGGCCAGGGATGGATTGAATGTCAGATAAATTGAATCGATTGGGCGCGGAATCCAGTTGGACCTCCGTCAATCGATCATATGGATACACGCGTGATGTCGATAAAAATACAAAAGCAGCTTGATGTTTTTTGGCGAAATAGAGGGTGTTAATTGTTCCATTTAAATTGGTATCAATCAAATTTTCTAATTCTCCCGGTACGGTTCCCGCCAAAACAGATGGTTCTGCGGCAGCATCAATGACCACATCGACTTTTGGAATTCGGTCAAGATCCGTTTTTATTCGTACATCGCCATGGATGAAGTTAATGCCCTTGGCTAGGATTTTTTGCAAATTAATTTCGGAACCCCGGCGGGATAAATTATCGAGGCAAAATACCTCCGCCTCTTCGTAAAATTCCTTACAAAGAATGGCTAGGTTTGAGCCTACAAATCCACAACCTCCGGTGATTAAAATTTTCATGCCTTGGCAGTTTCCATGTAACGGGTATATATGTCGACAAACACATCCTCCAACGATTTTGTAATATCCCAGTTTGGATAATGTGCCTTCATTTTACGCAAATCGCTGTAATAACAAATATGATCCCCGATCCGATTTTCGTCCAAGTATTTATATTTCATCGGCTTGCCGCTAATCTTCGCGATCAGGTCAAAGGCCTCTAAAATCGACACGGAATTATCTTTTCCACCACCGATGTTGTATACCTCCGCCACGCGTGGGGCTTTTAAAAACTCCTCAATAAAGCGTGCCACATCATAGGAATGGATGTTATCCCGTACTTGTTTTCCTTTATAGCCGAAGACCGTGTACTCACGTTCTTCGATGTTGCATTTGATCAAATAACTTAAAAATCCATGCAATTCTACCCCTGCATGATTCGGTCCGGTTAGGCAACCACCCCGTAAACAAGCTGTAGGCATATTGAAATACCGGCCATATTCTTGCACAGAAATATCTGCGGAAACTTTGGACGCGCCGAAAAGCGAATGTTTCGATTGGTCGATGGAAAAACTTTCCGAAATTCCTTCCGCATAAGTTGCATCATCGTAGTCGTAACGCGTCTCTAATTCCTTCATTTTGATGAAATTAGGGGCATCGCCATAGACTTTATTGGTCGATAAATGGACGAAGGGAACGCTTGTATCATAACGCCGAAGCGATTCCAATAAATTGAAAGTCCCCACCGCATTTGTATCAAAATCTTCAAAAGGAATGGACGCTGCTCGATCATGACTCGGTTGAGCCGCTGTATGAACAATCGCATCGGGCTTAATGGCCGGAATGATGTCTAAAATCGCTTGGCGATCGCGAATATCGATACTATTATGCAATTGATACGCATCTCCGTAGACTTTTAAGCGGTCTTTATTGGATGAATTATCTCCTTGCATACCGAAAAAAACCGCCCGTTGGTTGTTATCTATTCCATGAACCTCCCAACCTTTTTGTAGGAAATATTCACTTACTTCAGAACCAATGAGGCCCATCGAGCCCGTCACAATTAATTTTTTTGCCATGCGGTTGATTTAAACGCGTATAAGGGTAACAAATTTAAGGCTTATTTCTTGTTTTGCGAAATGTCTAGAATGCGCATTTGCAAGTTGCGCTGTCCGCGGAATTCATTCACTTCGATATGGTAGACGAGCTCAATTGGCTTTTGTTCTTCATAAGCCTCCAATAATCCCTCATAAAAATCCTTCCGAATCCCAAATCCGACCGCCTCAAACATTGTTTGGCTTGGATGCAGGCCGATCATCAATTTCAAATGCTCCTCTTTCATAATAAACGGGGCTTTCGTTAAATAGAGCTTTTCACTATGGAAATTTGGCAGCATATTTCCAGGTCCATAGGGCGATAATCGGGTCAATAAATTATCATAAAATGGCAAAGAAATCGATTCCATCGGCAAGGAAACATCAATAGGCAAATCTGCCTTAATTTTTCCATCCGGAATGCCTGCCTGTACCAATTCCTCAAATCGAGCAATGAATGCCTCTAAATTTTCGGGTTTCAGATGCAATCCTGCCGCATGGGTATGGCCACCAAATTGTTCAAGTAAATCCGC
>CANHCG010000300.1 GCA_947459055.1 Cytophagaceae bacterium
ACTCATCCGCATTGTGAAGTGTATTTAGATACCGAATCCGCAAAGCTTTTACCTCATGAATAAGATTGCTGGCCGACTTAAAATTTCTAATGGTCAAATCATATGCGCTAATTCGATTATTTCGGGGGCCTGTTTGTTAGTGGAGCATGGAAAAATTTTAGGAATCGAGCCCATGGATACTGAATTTCCTGGGGCGGAATTTGTCGATGCGCAAGGGCAGTATATTTCACCCGGGTTTATGGATATCCATGTGCACGGAGGAGGGGGAAGTGATTTTATGGATGGTTCGGTGGAGGCTTTTTTGACCATCGCTCAAACCCATGCCAAGCACGGAACCACATCCCTGTTACCAACTACCTTAACGAGTGAAAAGGAGGATTTGATACAAACCTTGGAGGCTTTTGGGAAAGCCGAGATGGTTAATACCAAGGGTGCGAATTTAATGGGAATGCATTTGGAAGGGCCTTATTTTGCGATGTCTCAACGAGGGGCCCAAGACCCTAAATACATTCGAAATCCGGATCCGGCAGAATATGAAGAAATTCTGAATAGCTATACTTGCATCAAACGATGGAGCGCTGCTCCTGAATTACCTGGTGCCGTCGCTTTCGGGAAATTTGTCACCTCTAAAGGCGTTTTAGCTGCCATTGCACATACGGATGCGATTTACGAGGAGGTGTTGGATGCCTATCATGAGGGAGGATATACCTTGGCTACGCATTTTTATTCGGCCATGTCAGGGGTAACGCGTCGGAATGCTTATCGCTATGCGGGTGTGGTGGAATCTGCTTATTTATTGGACGATATGGATGTGGAAATCATCGCTGATGGTGTTCATTTGCCCGCCCCGCTTTTGAAATTAATATATAAAATTAAAGGTCCACATCGGATTGCTTTGATCACGGATGCGATGCGGGCGGCGGATATGCCTCCTGGGAATTCGATTTTGGGATCACTAAAAAATGGATTAGAGGTGTTGGTGGAAGATGGGGTGGCTAAATTACCTGATCGAACGGGTTTTGCTGGGAGCGTGGCGACGGCTGATCGATTGGTAAGGACGATGTTGGATATGGCGGAAGTTCCCCTGCTCGAAACTATCCAAATGATGTGTCATAGTCCAGCTCGAATCATGGGTGTCGAGGCACAAAAAGGTAGTTTGGCAGTGGGAAAGGATGCCGACATCGTTATTTTTAATAAGGGCATCGAGATCCAAGAAACCTTTGTGATGGGCCGTTCAGTATACCAAAAACCTTAGTCCAATTCTTTTATTTTAATGTTACGGAAGGCGACATTGTGGCCATGGTCTTGTAGGAGGATGTAACCTTCTTTTCGTTTATCATAGCCGGGAATATCTTTGAATTTACTTTGTTGGAAACCCTTTTTAAACTCAGGGGATTGACGGTCTACGGATACAATCATTTTTCCATCCAAATAATGTTCAATATGGTCATTTTGGACTATGATCCGGGAACGATGCCAACTTCCCACCTGTACATCCCTTTTATTAGGAGGAATGATGTTATAAACAGCCCCTGTTTTATGGTCCTCGGGCAAGTGCTTATCGTTGTAAATAAAATCAGGATCATCGATTAGCTGATATTCATACCCGATCAAAGAGCTTGAATTTTTAGGTTTTTGGGGTAGTTCTTCCACAAAATATTTCACGCCAGAATTACCTAATTTCCCCAGTTTCCAATCGAATTGCAGGTCGAAATTTTTATATTTCTTCAGCGTAATGATATCACCACCATCACCTGATTCTTTGCCGGCAGAAAGTTCGCCGAGCAATTGTTGGTCTTTAATCGCCCAGCCATGGGAAGGGAATTGAGTTTGGTAGGCGCCACGCCAACCCTCGGATGTTTTCCCATCAAATAATAGGGTATAACCATTCGTTTTTTCGCGCTGAGTCAAAGTGTTTTGTTGACACTCAAAAAATAAAAAGCTTAAGCAGAGGAAATAACATATTTTTTTCATGAGGAAAGAAGACTATAGTTGGAGTTTAATGCGGGCGCCTTTTTTCTTTTTGCTTTTATCTGCCGCTTCCATAAATGCAAAAATTTCAAGGGTTTCGGCTTTTTCAACAGGCGGAATTCCACTTTTGAAAAAAGAAATGATTTGAACTAAAAGTGGGTCATAGCCATTATAGGGCCCTAAGGTTAAAACCCCGGATTTGCCAAAAGCCGTCCCGCCATATTCCTGTTTTCCGGCTTTCAGGCCTCGAAAAGTTCCGATACGACCATCGGCCCAAATGCCTGTGCAGACTTCTTGGTTTTCAGAAATACTTCGTTGGACCGATACGCAGCCCGTACCCATCACTGCAAAGAGCATTTCTACGCCATGGATTCCATACCAAAAAAGATCTGGATGTGTTTTTTCAAATTTCATCGGGCTATAGGTATCCGCGCCTAGTACGGCCCCTATTTTCCCTTGTTTGATTTCGGGCATCCCTGTGGCAAATCGCAACGATGAGGAGGAAAAAATAGGTACTTGGTATTTTTCGGCTTCATGGAATATGGCCTTGGCATCTGATAAAGATGCGGCGATAGGTTTATCGATGAAGGTTGTTTTACCAGATTTAAAGACCTCGATGGCTTGTTCGAGGTGCAAGCGACCGTCGTTTGTCTCGAGCAGGACATAATCTACTTTCTCCAAAAGGGCTTGGATCGAAGGAACGATTTCCACTCCTAATTTTTTCACCTCTTCGGTATAGCCGGGAATCCGCTCGGTGCTGGAAAGGATGTCCCGACTTCCTTGTGGATAAGCCGCGACTATTTTAAAGCCATCGTAGGCGGGATTGGCTGCGGAGGCATTGAGCGATTTGGTAAATGCCACGCTATGTGAGGTGTCGAGTCCGATGATGCCGATTCTTTTTCCTTTTTCTGCCAGCTGCGCAAAGGCTCGACTTGTAAAGGGTAACGAGAGGCCGGCGATCGCCAATGGTTTAATGAAATTTCTTCGTGTTAGTTTCGGTTTCATAGTTAAATTATGGACGATACCAATTTCGGATTTGATGTCCTTTGATGGCATAAAAAATTAAATATAAATAACAGGGAATCAAAACGACATAGGCCGTTTGGAGGTTATAGATATCTGCTAAATAGCCATAAATTAATGGAAGAATGGCGTTTCCGCAGAGACCCATGATGAGAATTGATGCCCCGATTTTGGTAAATTTACCTAAGCCATCTAGCGCCAATGGCCATATACCAGCCCAAATCAATGAATTCGCCAGCCCCAGTAAAACCACAAACCAGATACTGATATCTGCCTGCATGCCGGCTAGGGCGATCGGTCCATGGCTTGCTAAAATACCGCAACTAAACAGTAAACCCAGGCAGGTACATACACGAAGGGCATTGACCTGGCTGATGAATCGTGGGATGGC
>CANHCG010000301.1 GCA_947459055.1 Cytophagaceae bacterium
AACTAAAAGAATTTGCCTTAATTGATGCCATCAAAAAAGAAGATCAAACCCTAGTTAATAACCTGAAGGTGGAAATTGGGGCTTTGAATACCCAACAAGCGGAAATCAGGGAAAAGGCCGTGGCTTCGATTAACGCAAAAAGTACTCAAATCGAACCGCAAGACACAAATTATATTTTTCTAAGCTATATCATTGACCACTTGCCAATTGGCGTCGTAGGCTTTTTAATTGCCATGATTTTATTGGCCTCTATGGGATCGATGGCCTCGGCGTTTGGTTCCTTGACTTCGATTAGTATGGTCGATATTTACCAACGCTTTTTCAAGACTGATTCATCCAATCTCCATTATTGGTGGGTTTCTAAGGGCATCACCCTAGGCTGGGGGATTCTATGCCTGATCGTCGCACAATTTGCTGTGAATATGGGAAGCTTGATCGAGGTGGTTAATATCCTCGGCTCTTGGTTTTATGGCACCATTTTAGGCATCTTTTTATGTGCCTTTTATTTACCGAAAACGACGGGTACACAAGTATTTTGGGCGGCCATCCTCGCTGAGGCGTTGGTGATTTACGCATGGAAAATCGACCTGATGGCCTTTTTATGGCTGAATGTATTGGGTTGCTTACTCGTAATGGCCTTTGCAGTCTTATTTAATGGTCTTCATCGATTGAGATCGTAAAACGAACCGGAACGACGGGCTTTTCGTCGAAGGACCGTTCGTGTTTAATCGAATCCACTACGGCCATCCCGGCTGTCACTTTCCCGAAAACCACATAATTCTTATAATAAGGAGCGGCCTGTTCGGTATCTGTGATAATAAAAAATTCGGTAGGCGAAGAGGATTTTTGAGGATTCCCTTCGTCATAGCGAGCCATCGCGATGGTCCCACGGACAGGTTTCAAGGCATCGATGTATTCGGCGGGAACGAGGTAATTCAATCGGTCCAAGTATTCCCCGCCTCCTTGAATGCCAGATTCATAAATGTTACGGTAAAATAATCGATCGGTGAAATAACCTAATTTGACCAACCGAATAAAATTTACCCGGTGCATGGGCGTGCGAGAATCTAATTCAATGAAAATATCGCCTAAGCGTGTTTCGAATTTAATGCGTGATTCGGGATGTTCGGGGGCGAGTTGGGTTAATTGTTTATCAACGTTTTTGGGGTCCAATTTCCATTTGGGTTGACACGCCCATAAACCTAACACCAACAAAATGATTAAAAACCGCATCTTATTTTTTTTGCAAACATAAAAAAAGGGAACCGAAGTTCCCTTTTTTTGATCAAAACTATGCTGATTACGCAGCTGAATGATTTACTTTTTTACCCAAGAAATATAAACCGATGAACGCAACGATTAAGATAGCTGGGAAAATTAACATGTTGGATAAGGTTGCTTGACCCGCAGCTAAATCAGCAGCATCGCCAGCTAATCCTTGCGAAAGCGCTACCGTCTTGTTCTCTTGAATCCATCCACCGATGATCGGCTGGAACATCGATGAAGAAAACATTCCGATACCTCCTAAAATAGAAAGTCCTAATGCACCAGTTTGAGGCATTGTTTCGCCCACAAAACCAAGCATGTTTGGCCAGAAATAACAGATACCTAACGCATAGAAAACAGCCGCTACGTATAACATAGAACCGTCCATAGTACTCATCATATAGATACCAATTACGCCAAATACCGCAGAACCTAACAATACACCCACTGTATTTAATTGCTTAATTAGTGGTCCAGCGAAATACCGACCTACTGCCATTAAACCAGTTACTAAGGCTAAGATTAACATAGGAGAAGCACCTGCTTTGGCTAAGATTGGGCCTACCCATTGTTGAGGACCAAACTCAGAAATCGCAGTTAATGCCATACAAGCAGCCATAAATAAATACAAAGGATTTAACATCGCTTTGAAGTTATCTAACGTTGTATTTTCTACGATTCTTGGCTTAGGGAAAGCTTGACCTGCGAATAAATAAGCATAGATAACGGTTGGGATAATGATTACCCAAACCTGAGTTTGCCAAGCAAAACCACCATCTGTCATGAATTTTGAGATCAAAGAACCCAATACGATTCCGCCTGGGAACCACATGTGAAAACGATTTAATTTCGAGTTGAAATCTAATCCTGAATATGAATCCGCAATCATTGGATTACAAGCGGCTTCGGTACAACCGTTACCTAAACCAATTAAAAGCGTAGAAATCAATAAAGTATTGTAATCTACCGCATAAATCGTCATCAAAATACCGATGGCGTGTGCAACTAAAGCAATTTGCATAATTAATTTAGGTCCGATGGCAGAATAAAACACACCACCTAAAATCATGGAGATTGGGAAACCTAAAAACCACATTTGATTGATATGGCCTAACTGAACGGTATCTAAGTTCAATTCAGTCCCTAATTGGGTTAAAATACCTGCCCGGATACTAAATGAAAAGGCAGTTGTGATAAGCGCGAAGCAACTTGCCAAAAATAGGCGGTTTGCATTAATAGGTTGACTCATAGTTGTTTGGATTTAGTTAAATAATAGTTTTCGGTGGTAATCTTAAAAAAATTAAATTGGAAATAAAAAAAATCATGTCAAAAAAACAAAAAGAAATTGAAAGTTGACAATAAAATTGGATTTATTTTTAGATTTTTTGTAAATTGAAAAGTTATTTATGGGCTTACTGAACATTTTAAGCCCTATTTTTGTGCCATTATAAATCTATTTACTATGATTCAAGGGGGTACGTCGACCCAAGTGGAAAGTCGGCAAGGAAGAAAAATCAAAATGGGTATGATTGGGGGGAGTTTAGAGGCCTTCATCGGTGCGGTTCATCGCAGAGGTGCTCAATTAGACGGCGAAATTGAACTCGTTTGCGGGGCATTTAGTTCGAGTCCTGAAAAATCTACGGAAACAGGAAAAGCACTTTATTTGGATCCTTCAAGGGTATATGGCAGTTATGAGGAGATGATTTTGAAGGAAAAGGAATTGCCTGAGGGCGAGCGGATGGATTTTGTAACCATCGTCACCCCGAATCACGTTCATTTTCCGGCGGCTAAAATGGCCTTAGAACATGGATTTCATGTGGTGTCAGATAAACCGGCAACTTTAAACTTGGCGGAGGCGAAGGCCTTGAAAAAAATCATTGATGATTCTGGCTTGATTTATGCATTAACGCACAATTATACAGGCTATCCGATGATTAAGCAGGCCAAAGCGATGGTGGAAGCGGGTGAATTGGGTGAAATAAGAAAAATAATTGTGGAATATCCGCAGGGATGGTTGATCGATTTAGTGGAAGCCACGGGCCAAAAACAAGCTGCCTGGCGGACAGATCCGGAACGTTGTGGTGCTGCGGGTGCGATTGGAGATATTGGTACGC